>JAFMRN010000308.1 GCA_017354065.1 Solirubrobacterales bacterium | reverse complement strand
CTCGAAGCACAGGCAGGCGTCATAGCCGCTGAAGTGCGGTGCCTGCTTGAAGGGCTGGACCCGCCACTCCTCGTCAGCGACCAGCAGCAGCGCCAGCTCCGCATACTGGGCGGGGTCTCTTACCAGCTCCCGCGCGACCGCGAGCGACACCGCCACGCCGCCCTTCATGTCCGCGGTTCCGGAGCCGACCAGGCGCTCTGCCCGCTGCTCGACGGGGCGGTGCGCGGCGTGGGAGACCACGGTGTCCACGTGGCCCAGCAGCATCAGCCGGCGGCTGCCGCTGCCCTGCCAGCGCAGCACCAGGTCGTCGACGCACGCGCTGGAGCTGGAGCTGATCCGCTCCACGCCGGCGCCGGCCGGCGCGAACTCCTGGACCAGGCTCAGGCAGCGCTCGGCGCCGGGGTGATCGCCCCACGGGCTGGAGACGGCGCACAGCGCCTCCATCTCGGCCTTCACGCGGTCGGCGATCGTTGTGGGGGCGTTGGTGGCCATGCACCCACGGTACCCTGACCGGCCATGGCGCGCATCTTTTCGGGTATCCAACCGACCGGTCAGAAACACTTGGGGAACTTCATCGGCGCGATCACGCGCTATGTGGAGTGGCAGGACCGGGGGGAGGGCATCTACTGCATAGTCGACCTGCACGCCACGACCGTCGCCTACGAGCCGAAGGTCCTGCGCAGCGGCCTGTATGACCTGGCGGCGCTGATGCTGGCCGCCGGCCTGGACCCTGAACGCGCGATCTTCTTCCGCCAGTCCGACGTCCCCGAGCACGCCGAGCTGCAGTGGCTGCTGACCAGCGTGACCGCCTATGGCGAGCTCCAGCGGATGACCCAGTTCAAGGACAAGTCCGCCAAGCAGGAGCTGGTGTCTGCCGGCCTGTTCACCTATCCGGTGCTGATGGCCGCCGACGTGCTGGCCTACCGCGCCGACACCGTCCCGGTCGGCGATGACCAGCGCCAGCACGTCGAGCTGATGCGCAACGTCGCCGAGCGTTTCAACGCACGCTTCTCTGAGCAGCTGGTCGTGCCGGAGGGGGTCTACCCGGAGATCGGAGCGCGGATCATGGATCTGTCCGACCCCGGGTCGAAGATGTCAACCACAGGCTCAACCGAAAAGGGCACCGTTTACGTCCTGGACGAGCCAAAAACAATATTAAAGAAATTCAAGTCGGCGGTGACCGACTCCGACAACGAGGTCCGTTATGCCCCGGCGGACAAGCCCGGGGTGTCGAACCTGTTGGAGATCCTGGCGGTTGCGCGCGGCACCAGCGTCGCGGCGCTGGAGGGCGAGTTCACCCGTTACGGCGATCTGAAGGCCGCCGTGGGGGAGGCCGTGGTCGACTACCTGGCGCCCGTACGCGAGCGCTACGCGGACCTGCGCGCGGACGAGGCGCAGCTTGAGCAGACGCTCGGCGCCGGCGCCGAGAAAGCCCGTGCAATCGCCTCAGAGGTGGTAGCCGACGTGCGTGACGCCATGGGCGTGGGGCCGGTCCGCGCGCGGGTCTAAGCTCCCACGGATGGCTACCCGCCACATCCGCGCCTCACCGCTGCGCCTGGTCGACCTGGAGCTCGACCTGGAGGTCTTCGCGGGCCCGTTTGACCTGCTGTTGACGCTGATCCTGCGCGAGGAGATCGACCTGCTGGAGGTCGATCTGGCTGAGATCGTCGTGTCCTATATCGACTATCTCGAGGCCAAGGGCGAGCTCGATCTGGAGCTCGCCACTGAGTTCCTGGTGCTGATCGCCGCGCTGCTGGAGCTGAAGTCGCGGCTGATGCTGCCGGCCCAGGAGAACATCGACGAGCTGCTGGAGCTCGACCCCGGTGAGGCCGCCCAGGAGCTGTTGGAGCGCCTGCTGGACGCGCACCGCTACCGCGGCGCCGCCGAGCACCTGAGCGGGCTGCTCGCAGAGCAGTCCGGGTACCGCTTCCGCTCCGCGCCGCTGCCCGAGCACATCCGCAAGGCGACCGTCCCGCGGACCGACGCCGTGTATGACCCGGCCCGGCTGGGCAAGGCGCTCGGAAGCCTGCTGACGCTGCCCGAGGAGGTCGAGGTCGGGCACCTGCCACAGGTGAAGATCTCAGTCGCCGAACGGCTCGCGCACGTGCGCACACTGCTCAAGCGCGGCAGCTTCAACTTTGAGGAGGCGATCCCCAGGGCCGACCGCGTGACCGTCGCGGTCACGGTGTTCGCGCTGCTCGAGCTCTACAAGCAGGGGGAGCTGGTCTGGGATCAGACCGAGCCCTTTGGCGAGATCACCGTGCGCCGCTGTGAGTCGCGTACCAGCGCATGGGCCTGACCCGCCAGATCGAAGCGCTGCTGTTCCTGTCGCCGGATCCGGTGACCGCTGACGCGCTGGCTGAGGCGACCGACGCCGAGCCGGAGGAGGTCCAACAAACGCTTGCAGCGCTGCGCGACGGCTATGACGCGGAGGAGCGCGGGCTGGTGCTGCGCGAGCTGGCCGGCGGCTGGGTGCTGTCCTCACATCCGGAGGCAGATGAGGCGGCGCGGCGGCTGCTGTCGCGGCCGCGGACCCCGCCGCTGTCCGCCGCCCAGGCCGAGACGCTCGCGATCGTCGCCTACCTACAGCCGGTGTCCCGGCCCGAAATCGCGCGGATCCGGGGTGTCAACGCCGAGTCCGCGACACAGACGCTGCTGGAGCGCGGCGTGATCGAGGAGGCCGGGCGCTCCCAGTTCGGCGCGACCCTGTATCGCAGCACCGACCTGTTCTTGGCGCTGTTCGGACTCAGGTCGCTGGAGGATCTGCCCGATCCCAGCGCCTTTGACCCAAGTCCTGAGGTCGCGGCCGAGCTGAAGGAGCGGCTGCTTGCCGCCGGCGACGCGCGCCTGCCCGACAGCGACGCGCCTACGCCTTAGCGGCCAGCTGCCCGCAGGCGGCGTCGATGTCGCGCCCGCGGGTGAGGCGCACCGTGGCGCCGATCCCGCCGCGCTCCAGCTCCGCGCGGAAGGCCTCGATCGCCTTCGGGGTCGAGCCGTCGAACTCGGAG
>JAFMRN010000104.1 GCA_017354065.1 Solirubrobacterales bacterium | reverse complement strand
CGCGGTCGACCAGCACAAGGCCGGCACGCTCGCGACCGAGCATCTGCTCGGCCTGGGCCACCACAACGTGTGGCACGTGTCGGGTCCCCAGGACTGGGCGGAGACCGTCGGCCGTACGGCGGGCTGGAGCGACGCGCTGACGGCGGCCGGGATCGAGCCCCCACCGGTCCTGCCGGGGGACTGGACCCCGGCGTCCGGCTATGAGTGCGGCCGGCTGCTGGCCAACATGGCCGATGTCTCCGCCGTGTTCGTCGCCAGTGATGAGATGGCGTTCGGCGTGATGCAGGCGCTGCGCGAGAACGGGCTCGCGGTCCCGGACGACGTGTCGATCGTCGCGATGGACGACATCCCGCTGGCGCCGTATGCGCCGACCCCGCTGACCACGGTGCGCCAGGCGTTTGAGGAGATCGCCGAACGCGTTGTCGCGCGGCTGCTTGAGCTGCTGGACGGCGACTCGGAGCCGGCCGGCGAGCCACGGTTGATCGAACCGCAGCTGATTGTGCGGGCGAGCACCAAGCGCCGCTGAGCTTCAGCTGTCGCGGTACAGCGGGGCGGGCACCAGTTCCGGTTCCGGGCCACCCTTCTGGTCCAGCTCCAGCAGTACCAGCTGGTTGTCCCCGCCCTTCAGCACCGGGCCGGGCACGTACAGGCTCAGCTGTGGACCCACGTTCCAGTAGCGGCCCAGCGCGAAGCCGTTGACCCAGGCATAGCCCTTGCCCCAGCCGCGGATGTCCAGGTAGGTGTCCGCGGGCTCGCACAGATCAAAGGCGAAGCGATGGAACGCGGAGACCGTGTCCGCGTCCGCCGCGCCCGCGGGCGGCAGCTCGGGCAGCTCTGCGGTCAGTGATAACGCGGTCATGGTCCAACCGTGGATCGCTTGGCGGTCGAGCAGTACGTCGCCGAGAATGCCCTTCTGCTCACCGATGCGCCGCCCGTAGTTGACGCGTCCCATGGACTCGACGGTCAGCTCCAAGCGGTGGTGCCCCGGCTCCAGCGCCAGGCTGAAGGAAGGAGGATCGTTGCGGTGCAGTACCGCGACCCGGCGGCCGTCCAGGGCGACATGTGCACGGTCGGCGAGCCCTTCAACCGTCAGCGTCTGGGGCTGGCGCGGCCCGGCGAGACTGGTGCTGTAGCGCACCAGGCCGTGTGTGAGGCCGAGCGCTTCAAAGCTGCGCGGGCCAGCGCTCCTGACCTCGGCGGCTTGGTCGAGCACCCAGGCGAGCGGTACGGGCTGGCCGTCTGATCTGGTTGGCGTCTGTTCCAGCAGCGGGACGTCAAAGGTCTCGAGCTCGGGCACCGGCCGGTAACGGCTAATCACCTCGCGGTAGGCGTAGAACTTGTCACGCGGGGCGCCGCGCTCATCGAGCGGCGCGTCGTAGTCATAGGACGTGACCGTGGCTAGGTAGTGCCCGTCATGGCGCGCCGCGGGCGGCTCGAAGTTCGCGCCCGCCCAGGTCGCGAAGTTGGTCCCCCCGTGAGCCATGTAAAGGTTCACGGAGGCGCCCGCGGCGAGCATCTCTTCCAGCACGCCGGCGGCGTCGGCGGCGTCGCGCTTGTGGTGAGAGCCACCCCAGTGGTCGAACCACCCGTTCCAGAACTCCATGCAGAAGAGCGGGTCGTCAGGGCGTTGGGCCCGCAGCTGAGCAAACGCGGCGCTCGCGCGAGAGCCGAAGTTGACGGTCGCCGGAACGCCGGGCAACGAACCACCGCTCAGCATGTAGTCCTCCGGTCCGTCCGAGGTGACCACCGGCACCTCGATCCCTGCCTCTCTGAGCATCGCGTACAGCGCGCTCAGGTAGGCCGTGTCGCTGCCGAAGGCGCCGTACTCGTTTTCCAGCTGGAGCATCCGCACCGGTCCCCCGAGGTGCTGTTGGTGGCGCGCGATGATCGGCAGCAGCTTGTTGAACCAGCGACTCACCTCCGCCAGGAACCCGGGATCAGAGCTGCGCAACCTTGCGCGGTGGCGGTAGCTCACCCATGAGGGCAGGCCGCCGTTGTCCCACTCCGCGCAGATGTACGGGCCGGGGCGGACGATCACGCCGAGATCCTCGGCGGCCGCCAGCCGCAGGTAGCGCTCGAGGTCGGCCAGGCCGCTGAAGCGGTACTCACCCGGCTCGGGCTCGTGCAGGTTCCAGGGGACGTAGGTCTCCACGGTGTCGAGGCCCATCAACGCCAGCCAGTGCAACCGCGTGGCCCACTGGTCGGGGTGTGTGCGGAAGTAGTGGAAGGCGCCGCTGATGATGCGGTCCGTCGGCCATTGCACTTCTGGGAATGCGCGGTCCGCGGCCACGCTGTTAGCGCTCATTCTCTGCACCCCGGTGTCCTGTTAATGGCGGGTTGCGGCTGGCGGTTCCAACTTGTTATCGCTAACACGCTGTGCGATATTAGCTCGATCGAGGAGACTTGTCGTCGGTTGTGGAGGAGGAGATCTGTGGGTAACGGGACAAAGTGGGCGCAGGGGGTCGCTCTGGCTGTCGCGGCAGTTGCGATCGCCGGATGCGGATCGTCAGGCGGCGGTGGCGGCAGCACCGGGTCCGCCGCAAAGCCGGTACATCTGAGCTTCTGGGGCTGGGCCCCGGGCTACCAGGACTCGGTGAAGGCCTTCAACGCGTCTCACCCCAACATCAAGGTCAGCTTCCAGCAGGTCACGCCGGGGTCCAAAGGCGGTTATCAGAAGATGCTGACGGCCGTTAAGGCGGGCAACGGCCCGTGCCTCGCGCAGGTCGGGTATGAGACGCTGCCGACGTTTGTGGCCCAAGGCGCGGTCACCGACATCTCCAGCTACGCCAACGGGAGTGCCGGCGAGTTCACGCCCGCAGCCTGGAACGGCGTTCGCGTAGCCGGGAAGACCTACGGCGTGCCGGTGGACATCGGGCCAATGGCGATGTTCTACAACAAGCAGCTGTTCAGCAAGTACCACATCGCCGTTCCCAAGACCTGGGCTCAGTACCGGGCAGCGGGGCTGGCGCTGAAGAAGGCGAACCCGGCGGTCAAGCTGACCTCCGGAATGACTGACTATGACTTTGCCGGCTTCGACTGGCAGGCCGGGGCGCCGTGGTACGGCACCAGCGGCAACACGTGGAAGGTCAGCTACAACTCGCCGGCCGGTCAGAAGGTCGCGAACTACTGGCAGTCGCTGGTCTCAGACGGCCTGATCTCTAAGGCGCCGACGTATGACCCGACCTGGTTGAGCGGCCTGGCCAACGGGCAGATTGCAACCGTGGTCGGGGCCGTCTGGCAGGCCGGCACGCTGAAGGCCTCCAAGCCGATCAGCGGCAAGTTCGCGGTTGCGCCGATGCCTCAATGGAGCGCCGGCGCCAACGTCGTGGGCAACTCCGGTGGCTCATCCACAGCGGTCCTGAAGGGCTGTGCGAACACACAGGCGGCGTGGCAGTTCGCCCACTGGATGAGCACCGACAGGAAGTCGTGGCCGAACCTCGTCACCAAGGGCGGCCTGTTCCCCGCCGATAAGAGCCTCCAATCGCTGCCCGTACTGAACGCGGGAGACCCGTTCTTCGGCGGCCAGAAGATCTTCCAGGTCTTCAAGGCCGCGGCGCCGAACGTCAGGCAGGGCTGGGTCTGGGGACCGGGCATGCAGGCCGCGACGACGAGTCTCAACGATGGCCTGAACAAGGCATGGGTCGGAAAAGAGACCGTTCCGGCTGCGATCAGCAGCGCCCAGAAGGCGATCGTCCGCGAGCTGAAACAGCAGGGGCTCAGCGTCAAGAGCTAACTCCCGCGTCGGGGTGGCGCGGTGGGCGCCACCCCCAACGTCATTCTGTGTCGATCGTCTCCAACCCAACAACAACGACGCGACCGCGTCCATCCGGCCGCCGGGTAGCGATCCGGCGCAGAGGCAGTGCGCTGCTGTTTCTGGTGCCGTTCCTCGTCCTGTTCCTGGGCATGTATCTGGCTCCGATCTGCGTCGCGGTCTACAAGAGCCTGTTCGTCATGCACTCTCAGGGACTCGGCCTCAGTGGAGGCCCGAGCACCGTGTTCAAGCCACTGGCCAACTACACCAGGGCGCTCGGGGACTCGGCTTTCATCGGAGCGATCCTGCGTGTCCTGTTGTTCGGCGTGGTGCAGGTCCCCGTGATGCTCGGCCTGGCGACGTTGTTCGCGCTGGTGATCGACGCGGTGTCAGCTCGGGTCCGGGCGGCGTTCAGGTTCGCTGCGTTCCTGCCCTACGTCGTACCCGGCGTTGTGGCGGCGATGATCTGGTCGCTGCTCTACTCCCCCAACCCGAACGCGTCGAGCCCGTTCTTCTCCAACGGCCTGACGCTGTGGTCGGTGGCGAACGTGGTGACGTGGACGTGGACGGGATACAACATGCTGATCATCTACTCGGCGCTGACGGCGATCCCCTCAGAGATCATCGAGGCCGCCCGGGTCGACGGTGCGTCGGGCTGGCGCATCGCCTGGCACGTGAAGCTTCCGATGGTCCGCTCGTCGCTGATTCTGACGACCGTGTTCTCGATCATCGGTACCGCTCAGCTCTACAACGAGCCGTCGATCCTGCAGGCCGTTTCAGGCGGTGCGATCAGCTCCACCTACACGCCGGTGATGGCGGCCAACAACGCGATCCACGTGCCTGATTTCCAGTATGCGGCAGCGTTGTCGGTGATCCTGGCGCTTGTGGTCGGGGCGTTGTCTTTGGGCTTCTTCAAACTCGTCAACCGCAGGGGGCCTGCATGGGGATGAGCGCCATCCGGTCTCGGCCGGGTTCAGCCGGCCCCAAGATCCGAACCGGCGCGGATCCGCTGTCTCGGGCTGTGCGCGTGCGGCGCCTGGCCCTTGCCGTGATCCTGATCGGGGCGGCGCTCTACTTTCTCGCGCCGCTGTGGTGGCTGTTCGTGGCTGCCTCGCGATCTCTGGGCAACCAATCAGGCACCGGTTGGTGGTTCAGCGGGTTTCATCTGTTCGCCAACCTGAAGGCCCTGGTCGACGAGCAGAACGGGGTCTTTCTCCACTGGGTGGCCAACAGCCTGCTGTATTCCGGTGTCGGGGCGGCCGGCGCGACGCTGCTGTCGGCGATGGCCGGGTACGCCCTGGCCAAGTACCGGTTCCGCTTCCGCGAGGCGCTGTTCACCGCGATCCTGGCGGCTGTGCTGGTGCCGAAGATGCTGCTGGCAACGCCGCTGTACCTCCTCTTCAGCGCCGTCCACCTGACCGGCAACCGGCTGGCGTTCTTCTTGCCTTCGCTGGTTTCTCCCTTCGGGGTCTACCTGTGTCGCATCTTCGCCGCCGGCGCGGTGCCGGATGAGATCATCGAGGCGGCACGCATGGACGGTGCCGGCGAGCTGGCGATCTTCTTCCGCATCGCGGTGCGGATGATGACCCCGGCGCTGGTGACCGTGTTCCTGTTCAACGTGGTTGACATCTGGAACAACTACCTGCTGCCGACGCTGGTGCTCAAGGACAGCCAGTGGCCGGTGACCGTCGGTCTGGGCAACTGGTTCAGCACCAAAGGGGCGGTGGAGCTGAGCAACTACGTGATCATCGGCGCGTTCGCCTCGCTGATTCCGCTGGCTGCCGTGTTCGTGTTCTTCCAGCGTTACTGGCGAACCGACCTCACAGCCGGGGCCGTTAAGTAACGGTCACCGACCGACCGGCCGGAACCTTCACCGACCTCGACCAGTCACCGCATGAAACCGTCGTCTGGCCGCCGGCCTTGCTGTGCAGGGTGGCTGATGTGAGCTTCCCGTCCCGCCAGCCGAGGTCGACAGTGAAGCCGCCGCGGGCGCCGATGCCGGTGACCTTCCCGCTCGCCGCCCAACCCGCGGGCAGCGCGGGCAGCAGCTCGATCAGGCCGGGGCGTGAATACAAAAGGGTCTCCAGCGCCAGCGCCGGGGTCCCGAAGTTCGCGTCGATCTGAAAGGTCACCGACGTCGTGAAGCTGTACTGGTCAAGCAGGTTGATGGAAGCGCCGTTGTTGTACCCGTCGGCGCCCAGCACGCACGGTTGCAGCACTGTCAGAAACGCCTGGTAGGCCTTGTCCGCGTTCTTCAACCGCGCCCAGCAGATGCCGCGCCAGGCCATGCCCCAGCCGTAGCTGCTCATGCCCCTGGCGGTGAGCAGGTTCGTCACCCCGGCCAACAGGTCAGCGGGACTCTGCTCCTTGGTGATGCGGTCACCCGGGAACAGTCCGACCAGCGGTGATAGGTGGCGGTGCTGGGGGTCACCGAGGTCGTCCGGGGTCATCCACTCCTCAAGCCAGCCCGTGGTCGGGCTGACCTGGGGCAGATACAGCTGGGACTGCAGCGTTCCGATCGTGCGCGCATAGTCGCTGTCAACGCCAAGCACCGTCGTCGCCTGGCGGTAGTTCTCGAACAGCTGCCAGCAGTGCTCCTGGGCGTAGGTGATCCCGCGCGCGTCCGTCGGACCCTGCTCGGGCGACCAGTCGTGGTCGTCGACCAGGACCGTCCTGCCGTTGACCTCGGTCGGGATCAGCCGCGCCTCCCAGAACTCGCAGGCGCCCTTCAGCAGCGGATAGATCGAGCTCAGGTAGTTGCGATCCAGCGTGTACTCGTAGTGTTGGTAGAGCTGGTTGCTGATCCAGGCACTGCCGGCCGGGTGCCAGTACCAGCCGCTGCCGCCGAACGGATTGGTCGAGATCCCGACCGTCCAACCCGCGACCTTGCCGCTGGTGTTGGCAAACCCGTTCCGCGGGTCATTGAACAGCTGTTTGGTGACAGCGGTCCAGCTGCTCAGCTGCGAGCGACAGTAGTCCGCAAAGGCCTGGAAGTTGCCCGGCAGGCCTGCCCGGTCGGGCAGCCAGTTGTTCATCTCGATGTTGATGTCCGTGTGGAAGTCGGCCATCCAGTCAGGCGTGTTCGTATCGAGCCACAGGCCCTGTAGGCCCGAGGGCAGTCCGTCACGCGTCGAGGTGATCATCAGGTAACGGCCGAACTGCACGTAGCTGGCCTCAAGCTCAGGGTCGGCCGGCGCGCCGTCCACAGCGCGCGCGGCCAGCCGCGCCGGCGTGTCCATCGCGCGCTGTGCCGAGCTCGAGCTGCCGAAGTCGATCGTCATCGCGTCATACAGCGACCTGTAGTCGCTGACGTGGTTAGCCAGCAGCCGCTTGGCGCCGGTCCGGGCCGCCCCGGTCACCTTTGCGAGCGAGCGCGCCAACGGGTCGACGCCTGGATCCATGAACGACCTGGAGGCGTCCGGTATGTAGTTTGTGCCCCCGCAGATCACGATCAGGACCTCTGGACAGTTCTCCAGCGCAAGCTGACCGTTGCTGACCGAAACCGATCCCCCGTGCACTCCCGCCGCCAGCGCGACGGCACCGTAGGCGAGCCCGTTGGCGAGCGTGCCCGAGAAGCCGACAGCGTTCCTGCCCACCTTCGCGGTGGTTTCGCCGTGCGTCCCGGCGAACGCCAACGCGCCGCTGTAGCTGCCGCCGCCGCTCTGGGTCAGGTGCAGGACGATCACATCGTCAGGGTGGCTCGCGTAGACATCGCGCCGGTACCGGATCCCGCCGAGCACATAGCTGGCCGACAGCAACCCGTTGCTGAGATCCAGCTGGCGCCTGTACCTGTTCGCCCCAGCGTGTCCGGGTAGCTGGAGGTAGGTCTTGGACAGCAGGGACAGGGTTCCGAAGTTCGTCGTGTCGTAGGAGAACTGCCCGTCGTCTCCGAGCGAGTCGTTGAGGTTGCCGGTCCACAGGGAGCCGTCGACCAGGTAGAAGGCGTCCGCAGCCGGATCAGCCGTGCTCAGGCCGCCGATCCGGCCGTTCCCGAAGGGCAGACCCTCCTGCAGGATCGCGCTCTCCTTGCCGGGCGCCGTGTACCTGAGCTTGGTCACGCGGTCCTCGGGCACCAGCGCCAGCGTCGGCGCGCCGGCGTCCGCGGACGCGGGCCTGAAGGCGGG
>JAFMRN010000307.1 GCA_017354065.1 Solirubrobacterales bacterium | reverse complement strand
GTACAGCCCGGCGTGTCGGCCTTCGGGAAGAAATAGAGGACGACGTTCTTTCCGCGCAACTCCGAGAGCGTCACGGGCTGAGCATCTTGGTTCGGAAGGGTGAAATCAGGGGCGGTGACGCCAGGTTCAAGAGCCATGCTCGGATGGTACGCCGCGCGAGTTTCGAGCGGGCGCGCAGCTAGTTCTTTGAGAACAGTCCGCCGCGCTTCTCCGGCAGGGCGAAGCCCGGCGGAGCTGTGGCAGGCAGTTGTGCGGGCGGCTTTGGCGTCGCCGGCTGTGGTGAGGGCGTAGCAGCCATATAACTCAGATTACCGCCCTACATGGATTGTCCACAGCACAATCTCAACCGCCAGCGCGACACAGCTCAGCGTGAACCAAGCTGAGAGGCGTCCGATTACATCGGCGTTCCGCGCGAGATGCGGCTCGACCCACTGCCCAGCTGCGCGGTAGGCATCACGCAAATCCTCGACGCCGCGATGATCCGCCTCCGCCAAGAGGGCCGAGCCGCGGAAGCCGAAAACGAGGGCCTGAGGCAGCAGCACCACGATCGAGCTCAGGACGCACAACCCAAACGCGCAAAACGCGACAACCGCCCATATGTCGACCGAGTGGGTCGCCGCTCCCAGCAACGAGCCGGAGATGGACGCAGCCGCTATCACCGTCCCCGCCCGGGTGCGTAACGCAAGCAGCGCCCGCTCCTGCTCGGCCAGAGCATCCATCGTCACTCCAAAACTCAACTCCTCAATTGAATCCGCCACACGCTTCTTCTACCGCCTCGGCCAGACGGAACCCAAACGTATGTTCCCGCTACCAAGCGGATCATGGTAGCGGCGATTACTGCCTTATGACCCGGGCGCGTCGGCCTTGGGGTAGAAGTACAGAACGACCTTCTTGCCCTTGAAGTCAGACAGCTTGACCTTGTTGTCGTCCTGGTCGGGGAGGGTGAAGGCTGGAGCCTTGGTGCCGGGTTCGAGAGCCATGGGGATCACGGTATCCAACCTGAGCTTTGCGCACCCCTAAGATTGAAGACATGGCTAAGGCGACCACCGACCGCTCTCCGCGCCCGACCGAGCCAGCGTACGAGCAGCTGCCGACCTGGTCGGAATTGCTCGAAAGGCTGCGGGCCGACCCAGAACACAAGCCGTACACGGGTCCGTCCAGCGCACATGTGATCCGCGAGGATCGCGACTCGCGTTGAGAGTCATCGACGCGTCGGTGTTAGTCGACTTCCTGCTCGACCGACCAGAGGCCGTCGCGCTCGTGACCGGTGTGCTGCCGAGCCCGAGGGAGCTACTCCACGCACCAGAACTGCTGGACCTCGAAGCTTCGCGGCGGCGATATCGACGCACTGCAGGCGACTGATGCTCTTGCCGGCCTCGGTGCCACGCGGGTGGTCAGGTGGCCTCACAGGCCATTGCAGACCCGAGTCTGGGAGTTGCGCCACAACCTCACCGCCTATGACGCATCTTATGTCGCACTTGCCGAAACGTTCGACGGGCCGACGCTACTAACCGGCGACGGCGGTATTGCCGAGGTGGCGAAACGCTCCCTCGGCAGTGAGGGCGTGCATCTTCTACGGTAACCACCACGGCGACGTACAGTTATCCGGATGGCGGACGCCCACTACAGCGATCGCGTGCGCGGACCACGAGCACGGATGACTCAAGGCAGCCGCCGCTGAAGCATCGCCGCCATCCGACTAATCGCTGTAGCACCCGTGGACTTTCGCGCAATATTCACCCGACGGCCTCGCGCGCAGCAGGGCGAAGGACATGAACGCAGCCGCCGCTGAGCTGACAAGCAGCGCCCAGAGCACCACCAGGGCCAGGCGGGTTCGAACGGCCCTGATACCCACAGTTGCGACCAGCCCGATGAGCAGCGTGCCCAGAGTCACTAGGCCACCGAACCCCGCCAGCAGCTCCCCGGGCCAGTAGCCGGGTGCGGCAGGGAGGCCGCTCTGAGGCCCGTAACAAGCGGTCTCCAGGGCGCCGATACACCCAATATCTGAAAGCGCCCAGAGGATGAACTCACCGACGCCAGCGAGCACCGCGACACCTGACAACATCGCAAAGGCGGCCCTAGGGGCAAGGACCGGATCGCGGGGGCGTTCAGATCCGCCGGTCATAGTGCGCCCTGGGGTCGGCCCCTGTTAGCGCTTGTAAAACAGCGTTTCCGGCAAGGCAAAACCTGGCGGAGCCGTGGCGGGCAGCTGCACAGGCGGCTTCGGCGCCGCCGGCTGGGGTGCGGACGTAGCAGCGATTGGATTCAGGTTACCGCCCGACACGGCTTGTCCAAAGCACGATCTCTACTGCCAGCGCGACACAGCTAAGAACCCCGGCGTGTCGGCCCTGGGATAAAGCACACTCGAAGACGAGCGCGTTACTTGGGTGCCGTCTGGCTCGCCACGGGAAATCGGGAGCGAGGGTTCCCGAGTACCGGCGGACTACCTGGCCGCGCTGGAGTAGTCCCTACCCGGCCGGTACGGCACCGAGCAACCGCCGGCAACGTGCCGTCATCTCATCTGCCGTCCACTGCGGGTGCTCGATCCACCAGTGGACCACGGCGCTGACGGTCGAGACCCAGACGCGCGCTGCGAGGGCCAGGTCGTCTGCGTCGTCGCCCCCCGCTGCGGCCACAACCGCCGCGGTGCCATCCCGCCCCAGTCGCGTCAGGTGGGTCAGGTGGCCGTTGGCCGCCTCGGCCAGGGGGCCGTCCGGCACGGTCGTGTCGGTCAGCAACAGCCAGGCCTTCGGGTCCGGTGCCAGCGCCTTGAAGATCGCGTCAATCACGGCGAGCGCCATGCCCGCGGTCGGCCCGCTGTCAAGCATCGCGGACTCGACATTCGCCTCCAGCCTTGAGCCGACGGCCCGCACGCACTCGAGGTACAGCCCGTCCTTTGACTCGAAGTGCCCATAGATCACCGGCTTGGTGATGCCGGCGTTCTCAGCGATCACGTTCATCGATGCCGCCGCGTATCCGCGCGCCGCGAACTCGGCGGTTGCAACCGTGAGGATCTGGGCGCGCCCC
>JAFMRN010000306.1 GCA_017354065.1 Solirubrobacterales bacterium | reverse complement strand
TCCATTGCGTCCAGTCGAAGTATGACGGCCGACGTGTAGGCTGGGGCGCGTGTTTAAAGACTGGTACGAACTTGCAGAGCAGCAGCTCAACGGCGGTGTTCTTAGCCGTGAGGACGCGGCGGCGATCCTGGCCGCGCCCGACTCCGAGGTGATGGATCTGGTCGCGGCCGGCAGCCGGCTGCGCCGTGAGCACTTCGGCAACTGGGTGAAGGTCAACTACCTGGTCAACCTGAAGTCCGGGCTGTGCCCCGAGGACTGCCACTACTGCTCCCAGCGGCTCGGTTCCGAAGCCGACGTGCTGAAGTACCGCTGGCTGCCCCAGGAGGACGCGCTGGAGCAGGCCCGCGCCGGGATTGCGGGCGGCGCCAAGCGGATCTGCATGGTCGCCTCCGGCCGCGGACCCTCCGCCCACGACGTGGAGAAGGTCGCGACGATGGTCGACGAGCTCAAGCACGACAACCCCGAGGTCGAGGTCTGCGCCTGTCTCGGGCTGCTGCGCGAGGGCCAGGCCGAGAAGCTCAAGGCCGCCGGCGTCGACGCCTACAACCACAACCTGAACACCTCCGAGTCGCGCTACGGCGAGATCTGCTCGACCCACACCTACGCGGACCGCGTGGCGACCGTGGAGCAGGCCAAGTCCGCCGGGCTGTCGCCGTGCTCGGGCGTGATCGTCGGCATGGGCGAGTCCGACGACGAGGTGATCGACGCGATCTTTGCGCTGCGCACGATCGAGTCCGACTCGATCCCCGTGAACTTCCTGATGCCCTTTGACGGCACCCCGCTGGCCGGCACCAAGCTGCTGACCCCGCTGAAGTGCCTGCGGATCCTGTGCCTCGCGCGCTTTGCCTGTCCCGACCGCGAGGTCCGGATGGCCGGCGGCCGCGAGATGCACCTGCGCAGCCTGCAGTCGACCGCCCTGCAGGTCGTCAACTCGCTGTTCCTCGGCGACTATCTGACCTCTGAGGGCCAGGCGGCGAACGCTGATCTGGAGATGATCGCCGACGCGGGCTTCAGGGTGCTCGGCTCTGAGGAGTCGATTTCAGAGCAGCCCGACGTGGCGGTACGCCGTCGCGGGGCCGGTACAGAGGTCGCGCCGAACGCATGAACGCCGCGGCTTTGTTTGCCGCGGATAGCCGGACGGTCTGGCATCCATATGCGCCGCTGAACGGGCCCTCGCCGTACCTGGTGACGGGCGCTGACGGCGTCCGCCTGTCCCTAACCGCGCCCGACGGTGCGGAGTTCGAGGCGATCGACGCGATGAGCTCGTGGTGGTGTGCGATCCACGGCTACCGCAACCCGGTGCTGGACGCCGCGGCGCGCGCGCAGCTCGACCGCTTCAGCCACGTGATGTTCGGGGGGCTGACGCACGAGCCGGCCGTGGCGCTGGCCGAGCGGCTCACCACGATGACCGGCCTGGACCACGTGTTCCTGGCGGATTCCGGCTCGGTTTCGGTGGAGGTGGCGCTGAAGCTGGCCGTGCAGGCGACCGGCCGCAAGGGCTTCATCGCGTTGCGCGGCGCCTACCACGGCGACACCACCGGCGCGATGGGCGTCTGCGACCCCGAGGACGGGATGCACTCGCGGTTCCCCGTCACCTCACAGACGTTTCTGGCCCGGCCGCCGGCCTTTGAGGCCGGCGAGCCGGAGATAGCAGCGTGGGCTGCGGGGGCCGAGCTGGCTGTGGCGGCCGCTGCCGAGCGGAGCGCAGCGATTATCGTTGAGCCGGTTTTGCAGGGCGCCGGGGGCATGTGGATGTACGCGCCTGAGTGCCTGCGCGTCCTGCGGCGCCTGGCTGACCAGCACGGCCTGCTGCTGATCTTTGATGAGATCGCGACCGGCTTCGGCCGCACCGGGCGGATGTGGGGCGCGGACTGGGCCGGGGTTGCGCCGGATGTGATGTGCGTCGGCAAGGCGCTGACTGGCGGCTACATGTCGCTGGCCGCGGTGCTATGCGGGGCGCACGTGGCTGACGCTCTGGGAGATACGCCGCTGATGCACGGCCCGACGTTCATGGGCAACCCGCTGGCCTGTGCGGTCGCGCTGGCGTCCCTGGATCTGGTCGACGTCGCGCGGCCCGCCGCTATCGGGTCCCTGCTGGAGCAGGCGCTTGCTCCGGCCCGCGGGTCCGTCCGCGTGCTTGGAGCGGTCGGTGTCGTGCAGCTGTGTGAGCCGGTTGACGTGGCGCGCGTGACGCGCGTCGCGCTGGAGCACGGCGTCTGGGTGCGACCGTTCCGCGATCTGGTCTACACGATGCCTCCCTATGTCTGCAGCGACGCTGAGATAGCGGCGATCGGTGCGGCGATCTGCGCGGCGGTGGCCTGATGGCTTCTATGTCTGACTGGCTGGCGGCTGCCGCGGCGGAACGTGAGGCGGTGCGCTACGCCGACCCGGCGCGCAGCGCCGACGGGCTCTTGGACCTGGCGTCCAACGACTATCTGGGGCTCGCCCGCGATCCGCGGGTGCTGGCGGCGGCCGGGGCGGCGCTGGATCACTACGGGGCGTCGGCGCGCGCCTCACGCGTGGTCACGGGCACGATGCCCGTGCACGAGTGGCTGGAGGCGGAGCTGTGCACGCTGACCCGCCGTCCGAGCGCACTGGCCTTCTCCAGCGGCTACACCGCGAACCTCGCCGTGCTGACCGCTTTGGGTGACCCGGACACGCTGATCGTCTCGGACGCGCACGTGCACGCCTCTTTGATTGACGGTGCCCGGCTATCGCGTTCGCCTGTGCAGGTCTTCCCACACTCCGATCTCGACGCGCTCGAGTCGGTGCTGGCGCGGCGCGCGCAGTCGCGGGCGATCGTCGTGATCGAGTCGATCTACTCGGTGCTCGGTGATGCCGCGGATGTGGGGGCCTGCGCGGAGCTGTGTGAACGCTTTGACGCGCTGCTCCTGATCGATGAGGCGCACGGGATCGGGGTCGCCGGCGGCGGGCGGGGAGCGGCTGCGGGCCTTGAGAACGTGGTGGTGACCGCGACCCTGTCCAAGGCGCTCGGCTCCCAGGGCGGCGCCGTGCTCGGCCCGCCGCAGCTGCGCGA
>JAFMRN010000305.1 GCA_017354065.1 Solirubrobacterales bacterium | reverse complement strand
CTGCCGACACACGCAATGCGCATTTTCCCAGTCCATGCCGCTGGGAACGCCGGTTATAGCACGCCCAGAATCCGGAGCATCCTTGTTTTACCTAGCGTTGACGCGCACCGCGCCGATCGCCATCCCACCATGGCATCCGTTGTGTGGGAGTTGTGCCTGACGGGCGTTATGTTGATCAAAACTGGGCAGCCCACGCGAGGGCTAAGCGGGTTACCTACCTAACTAACCCATCAGACGCCCAAACGGAGCGGTGCCGCGACGCTCAAGGCATCAGCCGGCGTCTGACCTTTAAAGTCCCGCCCGCGGATTTGGCGCCAGCGCCATGGCAGGCCAAATCGAAACCAGCGGGGAGGAAGCCCGGATGCGGATTCTCATAGCAAGCGACCACTACCCGCCGTTCATCGGCGGTGCGCACCGTTGGGCGTCCGTGCTCGCGCATGGGTTGGCCGCGCGCGGGCACCGGGTCGCCGTGGCGGCACCGTGGGCCGGCGGGCTCGCGCGCCACGAGCAGGAGGGCGACGTGAGCGTGCACCGGGTCCGCCAGCTCCGCACCGCTTCTCCAGCGCGGGTCAAGGACGAAGGTCAACAACACCAGCCCCCCTTCCCCGATCCGGTATCCATCGCCGATCTGCGCAAGGTCATCGCGGAGGAGCGCCCGGCCGCAGTCCTGGCCCACGGCTGGATCGCCTTCTCCCTGGTGCCGGCGCTGGGCAGCTCAAAGGTCCCGCTGCTGTTGACCGCGCATGACTATGGGTACTTCTGCCCCAGCCGGATGTTGCTCCACCATGGTGCCGTCTGCGACGGGCCGGCCCCGGCCAAGTGCGTGGCCTGTACGGAGGACTTCTACGGACGGCCCAAGGGAGTCGCGACCATGGGCGGGGTCAGCACGTCAAAGCACCTGCTCCGCCGCCGGATCAACGGGCTCGCCAGCGTGTCCAGCTACGTCGGGGAGATCCATGATCGCCACCTGCTGGCTGGTAGCGAGCGAGACATCCAGCGCTACACGATCCCGCCGCCGATCCTGCTCGATCCGCCCGGCCAGGGAGCCGCCGATGAGACCGTCGCCTCATATGTGGCCCAGCTCCCGCAGGAGCCATACATCCTGTTTGTCGGCGCGTTCCGCAAGTTCAAGGGGCTGGAGGTGCTGTTCGACGCCTACCGCCGCCTGGATAACCCGCCGCCGCTCGCGTTGTTGGGAACCTACGAGCAGGACACCCCAGGAGGATTCCCGCCTAATGCGACGGTGATCACCGACGTTCCCCACAAGGCCGTGATGGCGGCGTGGGATCGGTGCATGTTCGGCGTGCTTCCCTCAATCGGACCCGAGCCACTGGGGATGGTCGTGGTCGAGGGCATGAGTCGTGGAAAGGCTGTGATCGGCACCGAGCCGGGCGGGACCTCGGACGCGCTCCGTGACGGCGCGGGCGTGCTGGTCCCCAAGGCAGACCCGGAGGCGCTCGCAGTCGCCATGTCCGAACTGATCAATGACCCCGGTAAGCGGGAGCGGATCGGCGCGGCCGCGCAGAAACGCGCGCGCCGGTTTGAGCCGGACCACGTGCTGGCGGAAACCGAGCAGGCACTGGAGCAGCTGCTCGCCGCCGGCACGAGCCGCTAGGCGGTCGACCCACGACAACTTCCCAAGGGTGCACGGATCGCGAGGGTTTGGGAAATTATCGTTGCTCAGCCCGGGTAGCCGCGCGACCCCCGTCGCGCGCGGCGGGGGTCGGGAAGTTTCAGGGATGTGATCCCCTAGATCAACCGAACGCCGGCGGCAGCGTAAGGTTCGCCCGCTGTGCAGCGCCCGCGCCGGCCGCGGACAGCGTGGCGCGCACCTTCCTGTCGGTGGCGGAAGGGGGCAACGACACGTGGACCTCACGGCTCTGCCCCGCGGCCAGGGACACAGTCTTGTGTACCACCGTCGCTGCGTCGACCTTCAACGCCAGGGTGAAGGCCTGGCTGTGCTGATAGCCGTTCAGGGCCTGGGCGGTGACGCCGTGATTGTGGTCGCTGGCAGCGAGGGTCAAGCGCGGATAGCCGATCGCGTTCTTGGCGGTTTCAGGCCGGCGTGACGCCACCATCGCCGCGACAGCAAGCGCGGCAGCCAAGACGTAAACCGCTCCGCTCGCAACGTTTGGCAGACCGATCTGGCTCCGCAGCACGCCGCCCGAACGCTGGTCCGACGGCCTGCGAGCGCCGGCCACGAGCGTTCCCGCCACCACGACCAGCACCAGCCAGATGAGCCAGCTCGCGCGCTGGATGCCACCAGGCACCAGGTTCAGCACCAGCGCCCCGATCACCAGCTGGGCGAGGCTCAGGGCAGGTACCAGCATTACGCGCGGGATCAACTCCAGGTCGGTGCGCACGAAGATCGCGCGCGCCATGGCATATCCGGGCAGCAACAGCGCCACCGGTACCGCCAGGATGTCTCGCACCAGCTGGACGGGGATCAGCTCGATCGCCACGGCCAGCGCGACCGCAGCCACGATCGCTGCGATCAGGTCATCATCGGGCCGGCGCAACGCCTTGGTGATCATGGCGCCTGGTGGAGGTCGTAAACCACGATGTCACCGCTGTCGTAGACGCGTGCACCGTAACGCTTCCATTTGCTCAACACCTTCGGGCTGTAGAGCTTGTCGATCGGAGCTATCGGCGGCTGCATGTTGAAGAACGTGCCCTGCACGATGTCCTTTGACCGCTCACGCCGGTCCGCCACGATGTAGCGGATGTCGTACAGGTCCAGGCTCTTCTGCATCCAAGGTGCGACCTTCGGCGAGTCAAGCACGTCGTCCGCCCCGGCCTCATCCCCACTGAAGGCCGAGTGGTTGCCATACAGGTTGATCGTCTGCGCGTCGGCGTCGTTGGCCAGCACGGCTCCCGGAGGCTGGCTTGCGAACCAGCGTCCAACGGCCTCGGTCTCTGACCAGATCGCCCGGCCGTGGACGTCGACGCGGGTGGGCCGCGCGAGCCGGGCACTGGCCTGCTGACCGCTGACCGCACCGCCGACCACCGCCAGCGCCAGCGCCAGGCATACGAGCGCG
>JAFMRN010000304.1 GCA_017354065.1 Solirubrobacterales bacterium | reverse complement strand
GGGGTTGACGCGCGGATGATCGTGCTCGGTGCGCTCAGTGCCGCGGAGCTTGAGACCGCGCTCGACGCGGACGCGGAGATCGTCGCCTGGGATCCGGCCTTCGTGCGGGCGATCGACCGGCCCGCGAAGGTCCACGTGAAGCTTGACAGCGGCATGGGCAGGCTCGGGACGCGCGATCTCGACACGGCGCTGGAAGTCGTTGAGGGTGTGCGCGGCCACTTGCAGCTGGCCGGTCTGACAACCCACTTTGCGACCAGCGACGACGACCTGGAGTTCGCCGCCGCCCAGCTCGCGGAGTTTCAGCGCTTCCGTGCCGCGGTTCCCGGCGTGCCCGCCCATGCCGCCAACAGCGGCGCGACGCTGCAGCTGCCCGACAGCGCCCTGGACATGGTCCGCTGCGGGATCGCGATCTACGGTGGGGATCCGCGCAACCGCGACCCCGCCGACTTCGGGCTCGAGCCGGCGCTCGCGCTGCGCTCCTACGTGGCGGCGCTGAAGCCGATCCAGCCGGGTCAGAGCGCCGGCTACGGGCGGCGTTTCATCGCTTCGCGGCCGGGCTGGCTGGCGACGCTGCCGATCGGCTACGGCGACGGCGTGCGCCGCGGCCTGACGAACAACTGTGACGTGCTGATCGGCGGGCGTCGCTATCCGCTGGTCGGGACCGTCAGCATGGACAACATCACGGTGGACTTGGGTCCCGCCCACCACCCCGGCAACAGTGAGCCGACGGTGAAGGTGGGGGATCTGGCGACGCTGATCGGCAGCGACGGTGACGAGTCGCAGACCGCAGAGGAGGTCGCGCGGCGGATCGACACGATCAACTACGAGGTGCTGTGCGGGATCGGGCCGCGGGTTCCGCGCGTTTATCACCGCGACGGTGAGCCGGCATGACCCCGCTGGCCGAGCTGGCGTCCCTGACCGATAGCGCCTGGCTGGTCGGCGGCGCCGTCCGGGATGAGCTGCTGGGGCGCTCCTGTACGGACTTCGACCTCGCGCTGGAGGGGGACGCCCGCCGTGTGGCCCGTTCCCTGGGCCGGGCGACCGGCGCCAACTCATTCGCGCTGTCGGACGCGTTCGGCGCCTGGCGGGTCACGGCCGCCGACCGCAGCTGGCAGGTCGACCTGACACCGCTGACCGGCGCGACGCTGGAGGCCGACCTGGCCAACCGGGACCTGACGATCAACGCGATCGCACGGCCGGTAGGGGGCGGCGAGCTGATCGACCCGTTCGGCGGCGCCAAGGACCTCGCCGCCCGGCGCCTGAAGATGGTCTCTGACGCGTCCTTTGTGTCTGATCCGCTCCGGGTTGTGAGGCTGGCACGGCTGGCGGCCGGTCTGGGCTTTGAGATCGATCCGGCTACGCTCGCGGCCGCGGGCTCGGCCGCCGCGGCGCTGCCGCAGGTCGCGGGTGAGCGGCTGTTCGCCGAGCTGAAGCAGATAGTCGCCGGCGAGGACCCGGTCAAGGGGCTTTCACTGCTGGCTTCGGTCGGCGCGCTGGCGGTGCTGTTGCCCGAGCTCGACGCGCTGCACGGGGTTGAGCAGAGCGCCTATCACCACCTGGATGTCTATGAGCACACACTTGCGGTGCTGGAGTACGCGGCGGCGCCACCGCTCAGCGCCCCCGGGCTCGAGCAGTTCCTGGACCAGCCGCTGGCCGATGACATGTCACGGCGGGAGGCGCTGCGCTGGGGGGCGTTGATGCACGACATCGCCAAGCCCCAGACGCAAGGCGTGAGCCCGGAGGGCAAGATCACCTTCTACGGCCACGACGAGCAGGGCGCCGAGCTGGCTCGCGGCATCCTCAGCCGCCTCAGGGCGTCGGAGCGGCTGATCTCCCACGTCGGTGCGCTGACGCGCCACCACCTGACGCTCGGCTTCATGGTCCACCGCCAGCCGCTGTCAGCGCGCGACGTCTACGACTACCTGGCGCGGACCGAGCCCGTCGGCGTCGACGTGACCCTGCTGTCGGTCGCCGATCGGCTGGCGACCCGCGGCAGGAACGCCGAACGCGCGATCGACAAGCACGTGGCGCTGGCCACCGAGATCCTGCCCGCGGCGCTGGACTGGCAGAGCGACCGGCCGCGCTCACCGATCCGCGGGGACGTGCTGGCAACGGCGCTGGGGCGCGAGCCCGGGCCCTGGCTGTCGGGGGCGATCGACGAGCTGACCCGCGCACGCTACGCAGGGGAGATCGAGCCGACCCCGGAGGCGGCTGTCGAACATGCGCGCGCGTGGCTCGAGTAGGGTGCAGTCATGCCCGAGACCGACTGCATCTTCTGCAAGATCATCGCGGGGGAGCTGCCCGCGCACAAGCTGTATGAGGACGAGCGCACGTTCGCGTTTCTCGACGTAAACCCGGGAAGCCGCGGCCACCTGCTGGTCGTGCCCAAAACCCACGCGGCGGACATCCTCACGGTCGAGCCGGCTGATCTGGCCGCGGTGGCCACCACCGCCCAGGCGATGGCCAAGCACGTGAAGGCGCGGCTCGGCGCGGACGGGGTCAACATCATCAACTCCTGCGGGGCGGCCGCCTGGCAGACGGTATTTCATCTGCACTTCCACGTGATTCCGCGCTACCCGGACGACGGTCTGGTACTGCCGTGGAAGCCGGCGCCCGCGGACCAAGGGGACTTGGCGAAGCTGGCCGACGAGCTGCGCTGAGCCGGGAGGGGCTTGTTTCCAGCACGTGTAGAAGATGTGACTCTGGGCGCCTGGCCTGTGCGCGCTGGGGAGCTACTGATACGGTTCTCAGCACTTGAGGGGGCCTGAGGGCCCCCGACAGCGCACAACAGCAGCGTCTAAGGGGTTCTGAAATACATGGCAACGGGAACCGTGAAATGGTTCAGCGACGACAAGGGCTTCGGCTTCATCACGCCTGATGACGGCGGCCGCGACCTGTTCGTCCACTTCAGTGGCATCAACGCCGACGGCTATCGATCACTGCCGGAAGGCGCCAAAGTGAATTACGAGGAGGAGGCCGGGCCCAAGGGCCCGAAGGCCGTCAACGTCGAAAAGATTTAGCCATGTCGGGGGGCCGCGG
>JAFMRN010000303.1 GCA_017354065.1 Solirubrobacterales bacterium | reverse complement strand
ACCGGTGGACCGCAAAGTTCCGCGCTCCGGGGCGGTTCAGCGCCGCCGGCGAGTCGAGCCACACGGCGTAGGGCAGACCGGGACGGGCCAACAGCGCCGGCGTCGTCGAGCCGAAGATCACCGCGCGCGGCCGCTCGCGCGCCAGCGCGGTCGCCAAAGCGCGGCGGGCAGCATAAGCCTCCACCAGATCGTTCAGCGGATACCCGCGCCGCAGCGCGTCAGCGGCGCCGATCCGCACGCCGGCGCCGACCGCTGAGACGCCGGCCTCGCGGAGCATGTCGACCAGCGTGGCGTCAGCGACCCGCCAGCCGCGCGTGGTCCCCAGCGACAGGACCAGCACGTCAACCATCGAGGCTCTCCCACAACCCGAAGTGATCCCAGACCGCCTTGAACTGACGGTCGGTCTCGCCGGTGTCCACGTTCTGAGCCATCAGCGACCAGTCCCCCTGGGAGCCGCGTACCTGCGGAAACTCGATGAACCGCTCTGAGACCGTGTGCGCCGGCGTCCCGGCCAGCACGCGCATCGCGTGGAACCAGACGTCGTCATTGCTCGGACACAGCGCGCGGGCCAGCTCCACATCCCCGGCCTGCCGAGACAGCGCGCCCGGCGGGTACAAGACCCCGCCGACACCCGTCAGGTGCAGCGCCGCCGACCGCGTCGCAAGCGTGGCGTGCGGCCAGTCGACGTAGCGCTGTCCGGCCCGCACCTCGAGCCCGCGGTAACCGACGACGCTGCCGGGATAGCGACCGGCCGCGTCCAGCAGCCCGACGAGCCAGCTGTCGGGGTACAGCGTGTCGTCATCGGCGGTCACCACCGGCCCCGGCGAGTCCAGCAGCTCCACCAGCTTCAGGTAGCTGCTGCCATCGCGCTCGCTCCAGAGGATCTCCAGATCCAGCTCCTCCAGCCAGCCGGGTAGCTCGGCGTCGGCCCATTCGGCGCGGGACAGGACCAGCACGATCTGCTCGGCGCGGACCGACTGGCACAGCAGCGACTGCAGTGGCACGCGGGCTGACCGGATCCGGCCCGGGTGGGTCGTCAGCGCAATCCGGACGCCTTCAGCGCGCGGAGCATCAGGCACCCCGCGCGCCCACGCGAGCCGGATCAGCAGCTCACCGGCGGCCTGGCGCAGAGCCCAGGGCGCCAGCCGGTGGCTCAGAGGTTGTATGCCTGCCCCGGATCGAGGATCACGACCTCAGAGCGCGTGGCTGACTCCGCGTCCGACTTGAACTGCTGGGCGTCAGTCTCGATCGGCGGGAAGGTGTTGTAGTGGATCGGGATCACGGTCTTGGCGCCGATCAGCTCGACGGCGTCGACGGCGTCGACACGGTCCATCGTGTAGTGGCCGCCGATCGGCACCAGCGCCAGGTCGATCGGGTTGCGCTTGCCGACCAGCGACAGGTCGGAGAACAGCGCCGTGTCACCGACGTGGTAGATGACCGATCCCTTGAAGTTGATCAGCAGGCCGGCCGGGGTGCTGACCTGGCCCTTGGGCGTCGTCGACGTGTGCCAGGCAGGCACGAGCTTGACCCAGCCCCAGTCGTACTTGGCGGTGCCGCCGAGGTTGGTGTCGATCGCGTTGAGCCCCTCCCCCGTCAGCTCGTCGGCGATCTCAGTGATCGCCTGGACGCTCGCGCCGGTGCGCTTGGCGATGTCGACTACGTCGCCGTAATGATCGCCGTGACCGTGGGTCAGAAGAATCGCCGTGGCGTGCACGTCGGCGGCGCTGATCGCCGCCTTCGGGTTGCCGGTCAAAAACGGGTCGACCAACACAGTCGTGTCGCCGTCGGCTATGGCAACAGCGCTGTGGCCGAGGTAACGGACTTCAGTCATCGGATCCTCCGTTGTAGTGGCTCTCAGACCGGATGTAGCCGGGCCACTGGGTAGCCAATCAGAATCCCGGCCGACACGCCGACGGCGTCGGCCGCCCAGGTCGCCTCCGAGGCGACCAGCGGCATCAGCGCGACCACCACGCCGATCACCGCGGCGCCGAGCAGATCACCGTCGAACTCGCCGTCGCGCGCGGCGGAGATCAGATCCGGCATCGCCCAGGCAGTCGCCAACGCGAGCGCCGCGCCGTTGCCGCCCATCGCCAGGTCGGCACCGCCGGCCTCAACCGCCACGACCCCGCCGGCGACCCCGCCCACCAGGAACAGGGCGAGCACGGCGAAGGGCCCGTGACGGCGTTCCAGCAGCGTTCCGAACAGCGCGATCGCGCCAAGTGTGATGACCGTGTAACCCGTGTTGGAGTACACGAACACGGTGGTCACCATCCGCCACCAGTGGAAGCTCAGCGGCGCCGTCAGGATCAGGTCGCCGGGCACCAGGTTGGTGCGCAACAGCAGCGTCCCAAGGAAGCCGAGCACGACCAGCAGGATCGTCGCGTAGGGGTGCGTGTCGTGCCGGATCCCGGGGATCTCGCCGGGGCGCAGGCGCGGCAGCGTAGGTGAGGGCATGCGCCGCGGGGCATGCTCGGCTGGCTTACCGTCCTTGCCGATTTTTGGCGCACGCTTCTGCAGCCGGTGCCCGCAGTACGGGCACTCGGTGATGTAAGGACTGACCTCAGCGCCGCAGTGCTTGCAGACCACGAACAGATCGGGACCACCTGATGCCACGCTGGAATTGTAGAGCGGACCACGCGGCCCCCGTGGGGCTTACAAGGCCGGTATCGTGCATCGAAAGCGAAGAACAAGGAGTCTCAATCAATGGCGAGCGTCACCGAGTCCGGCGTGGATCGCATCTCCGAGCTGTTGGGCGACGACGCCGACAGCCTCCTCTCCCACAAGTCCAAGACGATCAAGAAGACCGACCTGCACCTGCCCGGTCCGGACTTCATCGAGCGCGTGGTGCTCGACACCGACCGCAACGCTCAGGTCGTCCGCAACCTTCAGAACCTGTTCAACCACGGCCGCCTGGGCGGCACCGGCTACGTCTCGATCCTGCCTGTGGACCAGGGCATCGAGCACTCTGCCGCCGCCAGCTTCGCGCCGAACCCGGCTTACTTCGATCCCGCCAACATCGTCGAGCTGGCGATCGAGGGCGGCTG
>JAFMRN010000010.1 GCA_017354065.1 Solirubrobacterales bacterium | reverse complement strand
GATCGAGGCGCTGAAGGCCAGCGGGACCGAGGACCAGCGGCGGCGGTTCTTCGCCGCCGCGCTGGCGGGCGAGCGCTTCGCCAATGCGATCGCCGAGCGGGGAACAGAGCGCGCGGACATCCGTAAGGCACGACTCCAGCAGGCTGGGGATGGCTTCCTGCTGAACGGCACCAAGTACTACTCCACAGGCGCGCTGACAGCGGACTGGGTGGCCGTGCTGGCAGCCGACCCTGACGACAACCAGGCGTTCGTCCTGGTGCCGGCGGGCTCCCCAGGCCTTGAACGCCACGACGACTGGCGCGGCTTTGGCCAGCGTTCCAGCACCAGCGGCACGACCGTGCTGAAGGATGTGCGCGTCAGCGCCGAGCAGGTACTGCCACGTCCCGCCCCGGACGCGGCGCTGAACCTGATCGGCCCTGGCACCCAGCTGGTGCACGCCGCCATCGACACCGGGATCGCACGCGGCGCCTTGGATGACGGCACCGCGTTCATCCGGGACCGGGCGCGGCCCTGGCGCGAGGCGAACGTCGCGCGCGCGGCTGAGGAGCCGCATGTGATCGTCCATGTCGGCAAGCTCGCTACGCGTGTCACGGCCGCGGAGGCGCTGCTCGGCTGGGCCGCGGACACGCTCGATCAGATCCGCGCGGAGCCGCTCACTGAGGCGAGCGTGACCCGCGCGGTGCTGGCGGTAGACCAGACCAAGGCCTTCGCGGCTGAGGTGTCGCTGCAGGTCGCCAGTGAGATCCTGGAGCTTGCCGGTTCATCTGCGACCGACGCCGGCCACGGACTTGACCGGCACTGGCGTAACGCACGCACGCACACGCTGCATGACCCGGCTCGGTGGAAGTTCCACCACGTCGGAGCCTGGCTGCTCTCGGGCGAGCAGCCACCGTTCGCGCCCGCCTGACTTCAGACGGCGATGCGTTCGGGCGACCCCACCTCCGCCAGCTCGAGGTGATCGCGCAGCGTGGTCCCCGCGTACTCGTGCCGGAACAGACCACGCTCGCGCAAGATCGGGACGACATGATCGACGAACAGCTCAATCCCCGACGGGTTGACGTCGGGCATCAGGTTGAACCCGTCGACCACCCCCGCCTCGAACCACTCCTGCAGATCGTCGGCCAGCTGCTCCGGCGTACCGACGAACAGACGGTGCCAGGTGAGGACGCGTTCGGCCAGCTGACGGAGAGTCAGCTCGCGGTTGTCGCGCGCGATGTTGACCACGATCTCACGCGCTCCCTGGGAGCCGTTGGCGGACAGTTCGGTGCCCTCCAGCAGGGACGCCGGCAACGGCTCCTCCCAGGCAAGCTCGTCGGGATCGACCCCCAGCTGCCACGCGATCCACTCCCGGCGGTCCTCGCCGGCGATCTCATTGAGCAGCTCATAGCGGGCACGGGCCTCAGCCTCAGTGCTGCCCAGCACGTAGGAGAGGCCGGGCATGACTCGGATCGAGTCGGCCCGGCGGCCGTGCTTCACGGCGCGGCGCCGGAGGTCGTCGGAGTAGGCGCGCGCCTGCTTGATCGTTCCCAGCGACGCGAACACGCCGTCAGCGTGGCGAGCCGCCAGCTCGAGCCCGGGCGGCGAGCCCCCGGCCTGGAACAGGACGGGCCGCCCCTGGGGTGAGTGCGGCACGTTCAGCGGACCCTCGACGTCGAAGTGGATGCCGTGGTGGTTGATCTTGTG
The DNA here is from genome assembly GCA_017354065.1 of Solirubrobacterales bacterium. Lineage (GTDB taxonomy): Bacteria > Actinomycetota > Thermoleophilia > Solirubrobacterales > Solirubrobacteraceae > Palsa-465. Next base: position 16,913 of record JAFMRN010000010.1, on the reverse strand, counting down.
GACCTTCTCAGGGTCGGCAAACAGCCCGGTGACCTGGTCCGCGACGATCGCGTCCGGCTCCCAGCTGTCCCACAGCGCGGTGACCACGTCCGTGAACTCCTCGGCCCGCTGATAGCGCTCAGCCCGGCTCAGGTGCGGGCGCGCGCTGAAGTTCGCCGCGGCACCGGCATCGACGCCCGTCACGACGTTCCACGCGGCGCGTCCGTGGCTCAGCCGGTCAAGCGAGAGCACCCGGCGCGCGAGGTTGTAGGGCTCCTCATAGGTGCTGGAGATCGTCGCGATGAAGCCGATCCGCTCGGTTTGGCCGGCCAGGAACGACAGCAGCACCGTCGGGTCATAGGCCAGCCCCGGTCCCTTTGCCGGGTCCCCCATCAGGGACGGGCTGTCCGCCAGGAAGACCGCGTCGAGCGTGCCGCGCTCAGCCACCTTCGTGATGTGCGACCACTGCTCCGGTGTCAGCGCGCCGACCGGGTCGCTGCCGGGCAGCCGCCAGGCAGCCGGGTGCATCCCGTCGAACAGGACGTTGTAGCCGAAGTGAAGCTGACGTCCGCCCATCAGGCAACCTGCTGGGCCCGGCCGGAGATCCGCAGCCGCGGCACGGCCGACACCAGCTTCTGGGTGTACTCCTCGCGCGGGTTGTGGAGCACCTCATCAGAGCCTCCCTCCTCCACGACCCTGCCGTTGTGCAGCACCAGCACACGGTCACTGACGTGGTGGACGACGCCCAGGTCATGTGAGATGAACACGTAGCTGACATCAAGCTCGTCACGCAGGTCGCCCAGCAGGTCCAGCACCTGGGCCTGGATCGACACGTCCAGGGCCGACACGGGCTCGTCGCAGACGATCACGCGCGGTGAGGAGGCCACCGCGCGGGCAATCGCCACGCGCTGGCGCTGACCGCCGGACAGCTCCAGCGGACGCCGCCCGCGCAGGCCGCGCGGCAGGCTGACCAGGTCGAGCAGCTCGCCCACACGCCCTTTCTGCCCGACGGTGTCGCTGATGTCGCGGGCCACGGTGTCCTGGACCACCCGCTCCACTGACCAGCGCGGATCGAAGGAACTCAACGGGTCCTGGTAGATGATCGAAAGGTCGGGCCGCCGGTCGCGGCGCTGCTTCTCCTTGATGCCGGACCACGGCTCCCCCGCCAGGCGCACATGCCCTTCATCGGGCTCCTCCAGACCGAGCACCAGCTTCGCGACCGTCGACTTGCCGGAACCGGACTCACCGACGATGCCCAGCGTCTCACGTGGCTTGAGCTGAAAGGACACGTTGTCCACGGCACGGCGGGCCACCCGGTCCGGTCCCGTGAAGCTCTTGACCAGGCCGGCGGCCTCCAGGAGGTTGCCGCCGGCCAGCGGCTTCGCGTGGTGTGCGCGGACGACCTTCAGGTCGCTGACCGTCGCCTGGCTCGCCGTCTCCGACGGGGACAGCCGCTGGCCGCGGGAGTGCCCGGAGGGAACGGCATCCAGCAGCTTCTGTGTGTACTCGTGCTTGGGCGCGGACAGTATCTCGGCCGCGTCACCGCGCTCTACCACCTCCCCGCGGCGCATCACGATCAGCTCGTCGGCGAGCCGCGAGACGACCGCCAGGTCGTGGCTGATGATGATCAGCGCCTTACCGCGCTGGCGCGTCGCGTCCAGCAGGTCCAAGACTTGGGCCTGCACGGTCGCGTCAAGTGCCGTGGTCGGCTCGTCGGCGATCAGGATCCCGGGGTCCAGCGCGAGCGCCGCGGCGATCAGCGCGCGCTGGCGCTGGCCGCCGGACAGCTCGTGCGGCAGCTGCCGGGCCTTGACTGCCGGATCCGGCACACCGACCTGGTCCAACAGTTCCACCACGCGCGCGAAGAGCTCCTGCTTGCGCTTGAGCGTCTTGTGGATCTTTGGTCCTTCCCCCACGTCTTGGCGGACCTGGCGCAGCTGGTCAAGTGAAACCAGCGCGTCCTGGGTAACCAAACCGATGTCACGGCCACGGAGCTTGCGCCACTGCGCATCGCCGTAGCCGCTGACGTCGACGCCGTGGATCTCGAACCTGTCAGTCGCGATCTTCGCGTTACGGCCGGTCAGCCCGAGCAGCGTCCGCGCGGTCACGCTCTTGCCGGAGCCGGACTCCCCGACGATCGCGAGCGTACGCCCCGGCTCGAGCGTGAATGACACGCCCCTGACCACTGGGTTGTCCTCAACGCTCTTGCCAAACGAGACCCGCAGGCCGTCGACCCGCACCAGCGGTGCACCGCTGACGGACCCGGCGACAGGCGAACCGGCAGTGGTGTTCAAAGTGCTCATTGCTGCGTCTCTGCTTTCTGTAGCCGACTAATCACGGTGGGGCGCCCTCTCAGCCCGCCGAGACCCGAACTCGGCCCTCAAGGCGATCCTGCAGATGCCGGCCGATCACGGTCACGGACACAGCCAGCACGACGATCACAAAGCCGGGCGCGACCTCAAGCCACCAGGCGGCGCTGACGTAGTCCCGCCCGGCGTACAGCAGCGTGCCCCAGTCCGGTGAGTTGGGTGGCGGGCCGACGCCGAGGAACGACAGGCCGGACGCCCAGATCACCGACTGTCCGATCCCGAGCGTGTACAGCGACACCAAGGGGCGGATCGCATTGGGGAAGATGTGCTGGGAGACGATCCGCCCGTATGGGTGGCCGACCGCGCGCGCCGCTTCCACGTAGCCGGCGTCACGCACCGCCACCAGCTGACCGCGCAGCATGCGGGCATACCCGGGCGCGGTACCGATCGCGACCGCAGCGATCTCAGTGCTCAGCGACGCGCCGAAGATCGTGAGGATCAACAGCGCCAGCAGCAGGATCGGGAAGGAGAACAGGACCTCCAGCAAGCGGCTGACGATCGCGTCCGCCCAGCGGCCGCCGAGACCGGCCGCCAGGCCCAGGGCGATGGCCGCCACAACCGCTATGCCGGTAGCCACGAGCCCGATGATCACTGACTGTCCGGTGCCCGCCACGACGCGCGAGAACTCGTCACGGCCGAGCTGGTCGGTGCCGAACAGGTGACTCAGGGATGGCGCTCCCAAGCTGCTCGTCAAATCCTGTGCCGCGGGACTCTGTGACTCCAGCACGCCGGGCGCGACGGCCGCGATCACAAACAGCGTCACCAGCACTATCGCGATCCACACGCCGACGGGAATCGACTTGGCGAACGCCTTCCAGTACGCCGCGGAGCCGAACGGCAGCTCAACGCAGTCGTCGTATCCAACAGTGGTGGCGCTCATCGTCAGGCCCTCAGTCGCGGGTCGACAAACACGTACAAAATGTCCACCACGATGTTCGCGATCACGTAGGCGGCGGCGGACAGCAGCACCACGCCTGTGGCCAGCGGCACGTCGCCCTCGCTCGCGGCCTTGGTCAAAACGCCGCCTATGCCGGCCCGGTCGAACACCTGCTCCACCAGCACTGCGTTACTGAACAGGTAGCCGACGGCCCAGCCTGACAGGGTCAACCCCGGAAGCACGGAATGACGCAGCACGTGCACGGTACGGACGCCGAAGTCAGTGATCCCGCGTGAGCGTGAGCTGGTCACAAACGGCTGTTCCAGCGCGGAGCTGAACTCGTCCTGGATCACCTGGCCGAGGAACCCGGAGACCGGCAGCGCCATGGTGATCATCGGCAGCACCAAGGCCAGCAGCGGGTTCCCGCCGAGCACCGGGAAGATGTGCAGGTTCACGGCGAAGATCACCAACAGGATCGTCCCGACCCAGTAGGAGGGAACCGACGCGCTCAGCATCTGCAGGAAGTTGGCGATCGCCGACGACCAGATGTTGTGGCGGCCCGCGCCGAGCAGCGTCAGCCCGACCGCGATCACCCACGCCAGGATCAGCGCGGAGAACGTCAGGATCAGCGTCGGGCCGATCTGCTGAATGATCAGCGACCAGACCGAGACGTGCTGGAAGTAGGACACGCCGAAGTTCCCATGCACCAGCCCGCCGATGTAGCTGACGTATTGGTGCAGGACGGAGTTGTCAAACCCGTACTGGTGGTTGATCGCGGCCGTGACGCCCTTTGAGGGGATGCTGTTGTTGCCGACCCGCTGGTCATAGATCAGGCGCGCCCTGGACTGCTGCGTGAGCGTCTGCAACAGGAACGCGATGGTTGCGGCGGCCCACAGCACGCCGACGCCGCTGGCGACGCGAATCAGCAGCCAGCGGGTGGCCCGTACCCCACGACGCCGGGGCGCGGGCGCCGCCACGGCACCTGCCGGAGTGCTGGTGATCGCGCTCACTTTGACAACCAAGCGTCAGACAGCACGGGCTCACCGACGTCGGGGCTCTGCCACAGCCCGTGGAGCTTGGGCCCGGCCGCAAGCGTCACCTGCATGCCGGAGACACCGAGCACCACCGCGTCCTTCTCAACCAGCTGCACCTGGATCTTGTGCGCGAGCTCGGTCTGCTTCGGCCCCGCCGGCGTCTGGTCGAGCTCGTTGATCAGCTTGGTGACGACCGGATCGAAGTAGCCGGTGAGGTTGTTCGGGTTGGGCTGGCCTGCCAGCTTCGGGCTCCACAGCGTGTGGAAGCCCTCAGCCGAGCGCCCGACCCAGTAGCCGATGTTCAGATCCCACTGGCCCGGCTGATCCTGGGGAGCGGCCCAGCCCTGTGAAGGCGGAGTCGGGATCAGCGTCACCTTGATGCCGACCTTCTGTAGCTCCTGCTGGAGGATCTGGAACAGCAGCAGGTCGTCGGAGTCGGCCACCACGTCGGCGCTGTAGACCAGCCGCAGGCTCAGCACCTTGCCGTTCTTGGTGCGGTAGCCCTGCGCGTTGCGGTGGCTCCAGCCGGCTGCGCTCAGCAGCTTCTCGGCCTTCGCCGGGTCGTAGTTGTAGTAGTTGTTGACCGCATTGTCATAGCCGGGCGACGACGGACTCAACGAGCCGTTCTTGTTCGGGATGCGCTCGCCGCGGTAAGCGGTCTGGACGGCCAGGTTGTCGTTGAAGGCGTACTGAACCGCTTGGCGTACGCGAACGTCCTTGAGCGGTCCCCACTTGGCCGCGACGAAGAATCGCAGCGGGTTTGCCCCGGTCGTGTGACGCAGGACCTGATACCGGCTGGTCGCTTGTTTCCAGTCCACGGCGGGGATGTCATACAGCAGCTGAGATTGACCGCTGGTGAACGCGCCCCAACGCGTGTTGTTGTCGGACACAAAACGCCAGTCGATCTTGTTCAGGTAGGCAGGCCCCTTGTGGCGTTCGTTCGCCGGCGCGGAATTCCAGTTCTTGTTACGGCTGAGGACGATGTCCTGACCGTGATTCCACTTGTCCACCTTGAAGGCGCCGGTACCGACGGGATGGTCGCACTGGACCCCGGCCGGCTGTGACAGCTGCTTCGGCGACGCGATGCCGAACGCGTACTGGGACAGGCCGTCCAGGAAGAACACGTCCGGCTTGGTCAGGTTCACCTGGACCGTGTAGGGGCCGGTCGCGACCGCGGACTTGAACACGTCAGCGATGTACACGGCCACATAGCCGTTGTAGTCCGCGGTGTTCTTGGGGTTCAGCCAGTCCTTGAAGTTCGTCACCACGGCCTGGGCGTTGAACGGCGTGCCGTCTGTGAACTTGACGTTCTTCTTCAGCTGGAACGTGTAGGTCTTGCCGCCGTTGCTGACCTTCCAGGAGTTGGCGAGCCACGGAACGACCTTGTTGTTCGGGGCGGCGCTGACTAGCTGCTCGTAGTACTGCGAATAGAGGTATCCGTTCTGCACCCAGTCCTGCTGGGCGTCGATGCACTCGGGCTCCTGCACCCAGGCCACGTTCAGCGTGCCGCCTGGCTTGGGCTTGCCCGCGGAGGGCTGCTGGGCACCGAGGGACTGGTCGGCCGTGGCCGGCGTCACGCCCTGGAAGCCGCCGCCACTGGAGGACGAGGCTGACGAGCTTGCGCAACCTGCCAGGACAAGTACCGCGAGAAGCAGCGCGGACAGGAGGCCCAGTGCCTTCAACGGTTTAGCTGCAAGCCTCTGCGGCCGGTCCTGCTGGGTGAAACCTTGATCCATCGTTTCCTTCTCTTTGAAGTGTCATCGAGCAGCACAGAGCGCGGAGACGCTAGGCGGCGGGAGGAAAGTAACTAATCCCGATCAGCTCAGTTGACTTTTACCCGCCTATTCCCCATTCGGGGTGTCAGCTGACGGTGAGAGCGGCCTCACGGACCCGCGGGATTACCTCCCGCGCGAAGCGCTCCATCTCCGCCTCAAAGGGCTGGAACTGCAGCATGAACAGCTCGATCCCCTGGGCGTGAAAGGCCTGGATCCGTTCCGCGACCCGCTCATATGAGCCCACCAGCCCAGCCGCGGTTCCGCCGTTGGTGCCGATGTGCGGGTATTTCTGGAAGGTCTGGAACATGACCGCCTTCGGGTCCGCGTTGTTGAAGACGTGCGCCTTGGCCGGCTCGTCCTTGGCCGCCAGCTCCCAGGCGTGTTCCAGCTCCGCCTCCGCGGCCGCGTCGGTCTCCCGCGCTATCACGAACGCCGCCATGCCGAAGCGCACCGGCTCACCCCGGCGCGGTCGCGCGCGGACCTCCGAGATCAGCCGCTCGATCTCATGCGGCGGCTGGCCGTTGATGAACCATACGTCGGCGCTGCTGGCGACCAGGTCCTTGGCGGGATCGGACTCACCGCCGACATAGATCGTCGGCCGTTCGCGGAACCGGCTGGCCGGCTTCAGCTGGTAGTCCTCCACTTGGAAGTACTTGCCCTGATACGTCACCCGCTCGCCGGAGATCAGCCCCTTGACCACGTCGATCCACTCCCGGCCGTAGACGTAGCGCTGGTCATGCTCGGGGAACTCGATGCCGGCGGGCTCGATCTCCGGCTTGTACCAGGCGTTGACGAGGTTCAGCGCGAACCGGCCCTCAGAGATGTCCTCGATCTGCAGCGCCTGCTTGGCCAAGACCACGGGGTGATAGAGCAGCGGCTTGATCGCGGTGATGATCTCGATCCGCTCGGTCAGGGCCGCCAGCGCGGCGGCCGAACTCCAGGCCTCGAGCTGATCGAGGTGGTGTCCAAACGGGTTCACCTCGTGCTGGGCGATCAACGTCGAGTCGTAACCGAGCTGCTCTGCCAACAGGATCTGACGCTTGTTGCGCTCCCAGGAGGCGTCCAGCGGGTCTTCGGGGTGCTGCAGCGACGCCCACGACCCATACACGTTGGCCCAGATACCAAAGCGGGGTTCAGCCATTCAAGAACCTTCCAGTGACGAGCGCCGCCACGGCGCTGGGTTAGCCAGATGGGGAAAGACTAAAGAAAGTCGATCGACTTACTGTAGATTTCACCCAGATGAGTACCGCCTCCGCCACAGGCATAGACACCCGAGCACCGCTGCACCCCAGTTACCCACGCTTCCGCCGGCTGCTGGAGAAGATCGCCGCCGGCGCATCTGAACGCGACCGCACGCTAACGCTGCCCCATGAGCAGATCCGCTGGCTGGCCGATGCCGGCGTCACCCGCTTGCGTCTGCCACAGGCGGACGGCGGCGGAGGCCTGTCCCTGCCCGAGGTGTTCAAGCTCGTGATTGACCTGGCGGCGGCGGACTCCAACGTCGCCCACATCCTGCGCGTGCACTTCGCCTTCCTTGAGCTGGTCCTGCACAACCCGGACCCCGTCCAGCGCCAGCGCTGGGTTGAGCGGATCAACGCCGGCGCGATAGTCGGCAACGCGATCAGCGAGCAGAACGGCCGCACCATCGGGCTCGACGACCCCAGCACGATCACCACCGCGCTGGTCCCGGACGACGACGGCGGCTACCGCCTCAACGGGGAGAAGTTCTATTCCACCGGCACGCTGTTCGCCACCTGGGTACGCGTGCTGGGCATCACGCCGGACAACGCGCGCGCGTTCATCACGCTGCCGACCAACCGTGACGGCGTTGAGCTCCACGATGACTGGGACGGCTTCGGTCAATCACTGACCGGCACCGGCACCTCGAGTTTCCACAACGTCCGCGTCGAGACTGATGAGGTCGAGCTGATCCCCGACGGCGAGGATCCGCCCACCTACCAGGGCGCGCACTTTCAGCTGTACCTCCAGGCACTGAGCGCTGGGATCCTCGCCGCCGTCCGCGACGACGCGGTGGCGCTGGTCCGGGGCCGCGCGCGCAACTTCTCCCACGCGGCGGAGCCGATTCCGCGCCAGGACCCCCAGGTGCTCCAGGTCGTCGGTGAGATCGCCGCCGACGCGGAGGCCGCGGAGGCGATCGTCCTGCACGCAGCCGCGGTCCTACAGCAGGCCTCCGACTCTGTCCGTGACGGCCTGCCCGACCCAGACGCGGCCCAGGCGGCGCAGCTGGCCTCAGCCAAGGCGAAGGTCGCGGTGGACCGCTTCTCCTATGCGACCGCCGCGCGCCTGTTTGACGCCGGCGGCGCCTCCGCCACCCAGGCGGCCAAGAACCTCGACCGGCACTGGCGCAACCTGCGGACGATCTCCACGCACAACCCGACTTTTCTCAAGGCCTCGGCAATCGGCGACCACCTGGCCAACGGCACCCGCCCGCCGAGCAACGGTTACTTCTAAACCCGGCCAGCAACGAGGAGACCATGACCCGTCCCCTGATTTACAACGCGTTCGTGATGAACACGGCGTCACACATCACCCACGGCCTGTGGCGACACCCGGAGACCCGCCAGCGCGACTTCAATCAGCTGGACGTCTGGACCGACCTGGCGAAGCTGCTGGAGCGCGGGCGCTTTGACGCGCTGTTCCTGGCGGACGTCGTCGGCCTCTACGGGAACTATCGCGGCGGCTGGGAGACCTATGTGCGGGAGGGACTGCAGATCCCCAGCAACGACCCCTCAGTGCTGATCAGCGCGTTGGCCGGCGTGACCGAGAACCTCGGCCTGGCATTCACCAGCTCAGTGATTCAGGCGCACCCGTTCGAGTTCGCGCGGCGCATCTCAACGCTCGACCACCTCACCAACGGGCGCGTCGGCTGGAACATCGTCACGAACTTCCAGGAGAACGCGCACCGCAACTTTGGCATTGACGGTCTGACCGAGCACGACGAGCGCTACCGCCACGGCGAGGAGTACGTGGAGGTCGCCTACAAGCTGTGGGAGGGCAGCTGGGAGGACGACGCGCTGCTGCGCGATGTCACCGGCTCATACTCGGACCCGTCCAAGATCCACAAGATCAACCACGCGGGAGAGCGCTACAGCGTCGAGGGTCCCCACTTGCCGTCTCCCTCACCGCAGCGCACGCCCGTGCTGTACCAGGCCGGCGCCTCGGCCGCCGGCCGTGCCTTTGCGGCGCGCCACGCCGAGGGTGTGTTCACGATGGCGGCGGACCGCGAGACGGTCCGCTCGATCGTCCAGGACCTCCGCCGTCAGGCGGTCGCGGCGGGCCGGCACGCGGACGACCTGAAGGTGCTCCAGGGACTCACCTTCGTGGTCGGCTCGACCGAAGAGGAGGCATGGCGGCGCGATGCCGAACTTGATCAGTACCTGTCGATCGACGGAATGCTTGCGCACATGAGTGGCGCGATGGGCCTTGATCTCGGCTTCTCCGAGCATGACGAGCCATTGACGGAACTGGCCGAGCGCGTCCCAGGTGTGCAGAGCATCGTTCAGGGCGTGATCGACGCGGCGCCGAAGGGCACGCGCGCGACGGTCGGGGACCTCGCGCGCGTGAACGCGCGCGCAACGCGCGTCACAGGAACCCCGGAGCAGATTGCCGATGAGATCGAGCTGTGGCATGAAGCCGGCGTTGACGGCTTCAACGTGATGTACGCGATCACCCCTGGCTCGTTCGAGGACTTCATCGACCACGTGCTGCCGGTCCTCCGCGACCGCGGCCTGGCCCAGCGCGAGTACGGGCCCGGCTCGACCCTGCGTGAGCGCCTGTTCCCGGGCAACGGTCCACGCTTGCCTGACAGGCACCCCGCCACCAAGCAGCGCGCGATCTGGGAGTACGGGCCCACGGCGCTTGACACCGCGGTCGCGACGCGATGACGCTGGCCGAGCGCTAACCGGCGTCGAGTCCGGGGATCACAGGCTCCTCCTCCACCTCTTCACCCTCATCCGAATAGGCGACGCTGAAGCCGATGTCATATTGGTGGCCCTCGGCCGCCCGGCGGTGCTCAGCACCCAGGGGAGGCACGCTCAGCATGCGCATGCCCTCTCTCTCGGGCGCCAAGCGGCCATCGGCTTCCAATGCGCTGCGCCCCTGACCCCAGCCGAGCTCGCGCCTATAGCTGCCGAGCAGGTTCTGGGCGATCAGCCAGTTCTCGTCCCTGTAGCGCGACCCGTCCGCCACCGGCGTTGCCTGAGGCGCCACGAACAAAGCGTCGGTCGGGCACCAGGCCTCGCACATGAAGCAGGTCTGGCAGGCGTCCTGATGTTTGATCACGGGCAGGCGATCCTCGCCGTGGTCAAACACGTTTGTCGGGCAGACGCGGATGCACACGTCGCATTTGATGCAGCGCTCGGCTGAAACCAGCTCGATCATCAGTGATCCGCCTTGCCGCCGGCCGCGACGGCCGCGGCACGGTCGGCGTCGACTCCGTCGAGATCGTGGATGCTGTAGGGCCTGTTTGGATCGACACCGTTCCAGAGCTCGTCCAGCCCGCCGACCAAGCGGCGGCTCTGCTGGCCCGGATCAAGTTGCGGGAAGTCTGCCCGCTTGGCCATGCCGCGGGTCTCTGTCCGCTCGCGCGCCGCACTGTACATCCAGCGTGCGGTCGCGACCATCGCCGCCGCCTCCCGGGCGCGGAACAGAGCCGTGGCTGACTGCTCGCCGTGGGGCGGGTACCCGTCGCCGCCGCGCAGCCCGGCCTGGACCCTCTCCCATAGCTGATCGAGGTTGCCCAAGGACCCCGTCAACGTGGCCTCGCTGCGGAAGTAGTTCTTGTCGTACGGGAAAACCTCATCCTGAACGAGCTTCACGACCTCCACGTGACTGAGCCCCTGATCTGCCCCGGCTGTCGGGTTAATGCCCGCGATCCCAAGCGCCTCGCCCTGCTCACCCGCTCCACGCCTGGTCAGCGCGTAACGCGCGGCGCCCTCACCCGCGAAGCTGCCCGACGACAGCGCCCACGCCGAATTGTGACTCCCGCCGCCGGTGAACCCGCCACAGATCAGCTCGCGCGTGGCCGCGTCGCCGGCGGCGAACAGGCCGGGCACGGTCGTGGCGCACTGCTCGTCGGTCAGACGCAGGCCACCGGTTCCGCGGACCGTGCCCTCCAGGCGCAACGTGACCGGGAAGCGCTGCGTGAAGGGGTTTATCCCCTCACGGTCGAAGGGGAGAAAGAAGTTCGGCTGCGCGTCGCGAAGCGACCGCTCGATCTCCGGCGGGGCCTGGTCGAGCTGGGCGTACACCGGACCTCGCAGCAGCGCCCTGGCGATCGGCGTGCGGCGCTGACCGCCGGCCCCCTCCAGCACACCATCCTCGGTGTAGAACGTCGCAAAGCGGTAGAACGCGGTCTTGGTCACGGTGCCGAACGTGGGTGAGATCGCGTACGCGTTGGAGAACTCCATGCCGGAGAACTCCGCCCCGGCCTCAGCCGCCATCAGGTAGCCGTCCCCGGTCAGCACGTCACAGCCGAGCCCGCCTGCCTGGAACGCGTTACCGCCGGTGGCTAGCACAACCGCCCCGGCATGCACGGTCCAGGCGTCACCCTTCTGTCTGCGCACGCCGCGCGCGCCGACGATCTCACCGCCGGCGTTCGCCAGCAGCTCCAGCGCCGGCGACTGATCGAGGATCCGCACCCGTGAGCGCACGACCTGCTTGCGCATGCGCCGCATGTACTCAGGGCCCTGCACGCCGTGGCGGACCTGCGAGCCGTCGCCGTTCACCGGAAACGGGTAACCCCATTCAGCCAGCCTGTTCATCTGCTCGTACGTCTTATCGAGGACCCGGTGCATCCAGCGACGGTCGACCAGCCAGCCCCCCATGGCCTCACGGCTCTGGATCGCGGCCTCGCGTTCCTCCGCGTCGGGCTCGACGTACCAGACGCCCGTCCCGGCTGAGGCCGTGGCACCGGAAGTGCCGCAGTACCCCTTGTCGACCAGCACGACCGAGGCTCCGCGCTCAGCTGCGGTCACCGCGGCCCACGCACCGGCCGGACCGCCGCCGATCACGAGAACGTCGGCGCGTGCCGATACGCCGTTGGACGACCTGTTGAGTTCCGGCCTCGTGGAGTTTGTCACGGTAGCTCCTTTATCTCCTCACCTGCGGAAGCTGAACAGGTGCCCCTGGCTCAGCCGGACCGCCTGCCCCTCATACCGGTTGGCTCCGATCTGGAAGCGCGCCCCGTCAGGCGCGTGGAACGCCGTCTCCACGAAGCCCGCCGCGGCGAACCGAGACCGGATCTGTGGCGTTATGTCGGGAACGATCCCCCGGCCGCGGCTCCAGATCACGCTTCCCCCGGGCTTTGTGAACGCAGCTAGCCCATCGATCGTCCTGAGCACGTCCGCGTCTGAGACGTTGCCGAAGATCCCGACCGCGAGCACCAGGTCGGCCGGCACCGCCCCCGCATACAGCGCTGTGTCAGCCGCGTCACCCTCGATCACCTCGAGCTCCCGGTTCGCCGCCTCCGCCCGTGCCCGGATCTGCGCGACGTTGTCCGGGTTCAGTTCCACGAGCCGGACCTTGACGCGATCCGCGTGCGGATAATCGGCCAGCACGCCGATGATGTCATGCCCCTGACCGGCACAGATGCTGACGACCTGGAAAGCCTCGGCCGGGTGCTCGGGCAAGACTCGGCGAATCTCCGCCTGAACTACCGCCAAGCGGTTGCTCAGCTCCGATTCGGGGTCACCGTACTCGTGATGCCACGCGTACCAGTCACGCTGCTCAGCGATGCTCATCGGTTCCCCCTGTCACGCGTGCACCAAACACACGGCTCACGCGATCGGCGAGAAGTCCGACGCGTCTCCCTTGCGCGTCACGCTCGTGTCACCGTCCAAGCCGACGGGGACATCTCCCGCGAGCGTGATCCGGTGCAGCAGACGCGGCAGGTCATCGTAGTCATCCACCGCGTAGTGCTGTGTCGCACGGTTGTCCCAGATCGCTATGTCACCGGGCCGCCAGCTCCAGCGCACCGTATTCTCGGGGCGTGTGACATGCCGCTGGAACAGGGCCAGAAGCGTCTGGGAGTCACTCGGGCTCAGGCCCGCGAACTCACGCACAAAGTGGCCCAGCACCAACGCCGGCTCGCCTGTCTCGGGGTGACGGCGGACGACCGGATGCTCGGTCTCGAACTCGCGTGAGCGGAACTCGGCGCGGTACTCCTCTTCCTTCACGTCAACGCCGCCGACCCGCCGCTGATGGTTGTCCGCATAGTCGTACAGGTTGGAGTGCACACCCCGGAGGCTGCGCGCGAGGGTCTGCAGCGGCGCTGGCAAAAGCTGGTAGGCGCGCACGGTGTTGGCCCAGATCGTGTTTCCGCCGTACGGTGGCAGCGTGACCGCGCGCAGCACGCTGATCGCCGGGATCCGATCGATGAACGTGACGTCGGTGTGCCAGCTGTTGGCACGCCCGTGCTCGGAGTCGATCGGCAGCACTGCCTGACCGTCACCGGCGACGGTCGGGTGGGGCTTGGTCACGGTCCCGAGCAGCTCAGCGAACGCCCGCTGTGTCGCGGCATCGGCATGCGATTGCTCGCGCAGGAACACGACACGATGAGCGAGCAGGGCGTCACGCACCTCGCCCACCACCTCTGAGCTCAGTTCGCCGCCGATTTGAACACCGCTGATGACCGCCCCCAAATTGGCGCCAACCTTCTGCACATCGATGTGTGCATATGTGGCGTCCGTTCTACGTTCAGCTGTAACTGCGACACTCATGTTCGGACCTCACCTGTATTTCGTCGGGGCCTATGAGGTTTGTCACGCGCGAGGACCGATCGCCAAGTCGTGACCGGCGACGCGGCCCGGACGGGTTGGCCCGGGCGGGGATTTCGGCTGCGCGTACCAACGCGATTCGCTCACGCCGTGCGCCAGGTCGAGAGACGGCGTTCGATCCGCAGCAGGTCGAAGTTGATCAGCACCCCGATCAGCGACATCGTGATGATCGCGGCGTACATCATCGGCGTCTGGAAGTTCTGCTCGGAGTTGTCGATCAGGAACCCGAGACCTGAGTTGGCGCCGATGTACTCGGCGGCTATCAGCACCAGCAGCGCGTAGCTGGCCGCCAGCCGGATCCCGGTGAAGATCTGCGGGACGGAGGCCGGCAGCACGACCTTCTGGAAAATCCGCAGCTGGCTGTAGCCGAACACCCGTGCGGCCTTGACCAGCAGCGGATCGACCGTCCGCACAGCGGCGATCGTGTTCAGCAGGATTGGGAACAGGCAGGCATACCCGACGAACACGAACTTGGTCACCTGGCCGATCCCGAGGATCAGGATGAAGACCGGCAGCAGCGCCAGCGGTGCGGTGTTGCGGAACAGCTCCAGCACCGGGCTGAGCAGATCCTCGGCCCGGCGGTTGGCGCCGATCACCAGTCCCAGCGGCACCCCGACTATCACCGCCGCAAAGAAGCCGATCGCGGCGCGCAGCAGGCTGGTGCTGGTGTTCGACCACAGGGACCCGTCCTGGAGCATGTGCCACCACGTCGAAATCACCTGGGACAGCGGGGTGATGAAGGCCGGATCCACTATGTGGGCCGAGGGCAGGATCTGCCACGCCGCCGCGAGGACGATCAGACCGATGCTGGAGACGAAGGCCTTGGTCGAGATGGTTTGCAGCCGCGGCGCGAACTCTGAGAGCCGGCGCCGCCGGGGACCCGGACCGGCCGCTGCCTCCGAGGATGACCGGGCCGCTGCAGGCGAAGTGGTGAGCGTCTCAGGCAACTGAACCCGCCTCCTCCAGCTCTCTGGTGCGGCCGACCCGCCGCGCGCCGGCGCGCCCGGGCTCGGGCCGTGTCGCGGAGAACCCCTGGCTGGTGGCGATCTCATCGCGCAACTGCTCCCAGACCACCTGGCTGCTGCGCCCGAACTCCGGATCGGCACGGACCTCGGCGGCCTCGGCGTCATCCCACGCCGGGATGTCCACCAGCGCCTTGATCCGTCCGGGGCGCGCGCTCATCACCGCCACCCGCTGCCCGAGGTAGACCGCCTCATCAATGCCGTGGGTCACGAACACGATCGTCTTCCCGGTCCGTTTCCAGATCGCTCGCAGCTGGGTCTGCAGCGCGTCGCGGGTGAGCGCGTCCAACGCGCCGAAGGGCTCGTCCATGATCAACAGCTCCGGGTCCGTGGCCAGGCTCCGGGCGATCGCCACCCGCTGCTTCATCCCGCCGGAAAGCTGGTGCGGGTAGGAGTCCGCGAAATCCGCCAACCCGACGAGCTCGAGGTGCTCGAGCGCCCGCTCACGCCGCTCGGTCTTCGCGACGCCGGTCGCCTCCAGCCCGAACTCGAGGTTCTCGGCCGCCGTCCGCCAGGGAAGCAACGCGTACTGCTGGAAGACTATGCCGCGATCCGGGCCGGGACCGGTGATCGGCTTCCCGTCGATCAGAACCTCGCCGCTGGAGGGCAGCGTCAGTCCAGAGAGAATGTCCAGCAGCGTGGATTTTCCACAGCCGCTTGGTCCGACGATGACGAGAAACTCACCGTCCTGGATCTCCAGGTTGACATCCTGAACGGCCACCAGTGACTGGCCGGCTCCGCGCGCCTGGAACGTCTTTGTGACGTGGTCGATATGCAGTTTCGCTTCAGTACTCACGCTTCAGGAGCCTCCCTATTTGGGCGCGTATGCGTTGTATTGGTTCGTGTAGAGCTTGCTGAGCGGTGGCACCTTGCCCTTTGTCAGCTCGCCTCCGACGAGTTCCGGCGGTATCCAGCGGGTGAAATCGGCCGGCTTGATGTAGCCGTAAGGTTCGGCGACGCCGGCCGACAGCCAGGACTTGACGAACTTCGCGTCGGAGCCGCGGCCGTGTTGCTCAAGCACCTTCAACTGCACCCGGATCGCCTTGGCCCGCGGTGTCACCTGTAGCCAATGGATCGTCCTGGCCAGTCCGGTCACCAGCTCCTTGGCTTCGGCCGGGTGGGATTTCACAAACGCCGTGTTGAGCACGTAGCCGCCGCCTGTATAAGGACCGAGCGTGCCGATGTCGGTCGCTTTGGGGTTGATCAAGCGGACCGTGCCCTTGGCCAGAACCGGCTTGATGTTGTCCGGGGAGAGTTCCGCCGCGTCGATCCGTCCGGACGAGAGAGCCTCAGCCGCGGCCGTCGGGGAAACCGCTACAAACCCGACCTTCTTGATCTGGGCGGGCGTCAAGCCCTGCTTGGCCAGCCACAGGTCGGTGAAGACGGTGGCGTTGGCGCCCAGCGTGTTGACACCTACGTTTTTGCCGATCAGATCCTTTGCGCTGTGGATCGGGCTCTTGCTGTTCACATACAGGCCCTCATACTCCTGCCTGTCTGAGCCGTAGGAACCGAGCACGCCGACCAGGTGCGCACCGCGGCCGATGGCCGCCGTAACCGTGCCCCAGAACGAGGTCCCGATGTCGGCAGCACCGGTTGCAACCCCCTGGATCGCGGCCGGGCCGCCGAGCACGACGCCCACGGACTTGATCGGGATCCCCGGCAGGTAACCCAGATAGGAACCAAGCTCAAGCGGGTCGACCTCACCCGGGCTGGTCTGGTAGCGGATCGTTTGGTAACCGGCCTTCGCGCGGCCACCGAAGCTCCCACCCGACGCGGCTGTGCCAAAAGCCAGCAGCACCGCGGCAAGCACAAGCGTGAGTGGCACGTCCAGAAGTCGGTTCAGTCTCAACCGGTCTCTCCAGCGGATTGCGGGTACGCGGGCGCCACGACCGCGTGACACCCGGACCGGAGGTATACGTGTTTGTTGATCGGTTTTGTTGGCTTTATTTCGGCACTACCGAACCGGGTAGTACTCAAGCGGGGAACTCACGCGGCCGACCCCGCGTGAGGAGCATCAGGCGGGAACGTTCGCCCGGGTGTACCGGTACTTGGCTCCGTGGG
>JAFMRN010000009.1 GCA_017354065.1 Solirubrobacterales bacterium | reverse complement strand
CCGGGCCCCTCCACTGAATCCGCGGAGGCGGGCCCCTCCACCTAATTCGTCGTACTATCGCGCGCTGAATGCCAGAGGACGAAGGAAACTCGGAGTTCGAGGAACACGACGAGCTCGGCGAGGATTTGGAAGAGGATCTCGGCGACGAGGATGATGGGGAAGGCCATCCCGAGCCCGAGGTCACGATCGAGATCAGCGGCCTGTCCCTGTACACGCACATGGGCGTGTCAGCGGCCGAGCGTGAGGTCGGCCAGCGCCTGGTGATCGACATCCGGATGGACGTCGGCGAGTCCGACGCGACGATCACCGACCGGCTCGACGACACGGTTGATTACGGCGAGGTCTGCAACACGGTCGCGCTGGCGGCCCAGGCACGTTCCTACAAGACGCTGGAGCGCCTCTGTGGCGCGATCGCGGACCGTCTGATCGAGGACTATGAGATCCACGCGGTCTGGATCAAGGCGGCCAAGCCCGAACCGCCGATCCCGCTGGCCGTGGGCGAGGTGTCCGTCGAGGTATGGCGCGAGGCCTGACGCGCGGGTTCCTGGGTCTCGGTTCCAACCTGGGGGACCGCCGCGCCAACCTGCAGTCCGCGGTCACCGGACTGGAAGCGGCGGGAGTGGGCGTGCTGGGCTCATCTTCCGTGTATGAGACGGCCCCGGTCGGGCTGGTGCTGGACCAGCCGGCGTTTCTGAACGCGTGCGTTGAGGTTGAGACAGAGCTGACGGCGTTCGAGCTGCTCGATCTCTGCAAGCAGGTCGAAGCGGCGCTGGGGCGTGACTTCTCTGCTGTGCGGCACGGGCCGCGGCCGATTGACATAGACATCCTGTTGTTCGGCTCGGAGACGCTGGAGTCCGACCGCCTGGTGGTGCCACATCCGGCTTTGTGCGAGCGGCGCTTTGTGCTGGTGCCGCTGCTGGAGCTTGAGCCCGCGGCCGCGCTGCCCGACGGCAGCGCTTTGAGCGAGGCGCTGACAGCGCTCGGCGATGATGACGGTGTGGTGCTGGCAGGTTCCTCCCTTATATTCAGGCCGTGCCCGAGAAGCTCCTCGCCGTAGACGTCGGCAACACCCAGACCCACTTCGGCCTGTTCGAGCCCGGTTCTGACGAGGTGATCGAACACTGGCGCTTCGCGACGGTGCGCCACTCGACCGAGGACGAGCTGGGTGCCGCGCTGTCCAACCTGCTGGGCCTGCGCGGCTTCGGCTTCGACGACATTGACGCGTCGATCGTGTCCTCGACGGTGCCGGAGCTGAGCGAACAGTGGACGCTGATGGCGCGCCGCTACCTCGACCACGAGATGCTCGTCGTCGGGCCGGCGATCAAGACCGGCATGCCGATCCGGATCGACAACCCGCGCGAGGTCGGCGCCGACCGCCTGGTCAACTCCGTGGCGGCCTATGACCGCTTCAAGCGCCAGTGCGTGGTGGTGGACTTCGGCACCGCGATCACCTATGACGCCGTGTCAGAGCACGGGGAGTACCTCGGCGGGATCATCGCCCCCGGTGTCGAGATCTCGATGGACGCGCTGTACGCCCGTGCCGCGAAGCTGCCGAAGGTCGAGATCGTGGAGCCGCGCGGCGTGATCGGCAAGGGCACCGTGGAGGCGATTCGGTCGGGTATGGCCTACGGCTACGCGGGCCAGATCGAGGGCATAGTCGGCCGGATGAAGGGTGAGCTGGGCGAGGACACGGCGGTGATAGCCACCGGCGGCCTGGCCGGCTCGGTCGTGCCGTTCGCGCGCGGCGTGATCGACGAGATAGATCAGCTGTTGACGCTCACCGGCCTGCGCCTGATCTGGCAGAGGAACCACTGAAAGGTTCTGAGCGCGTGTGTTACGTGGATCTCGTGTATGCGCTCTGGCTAAGGCAAAATATGGTGGACACCGCAAAAAACCGTGTGCGGTACCGACATTCACAATGACGGGGGAAGAGACACGATGACAACGCGACCTGGAGGCACGGATGCGCTTTAGAAGGAGAGCGAACGGGACGAGTTCCAACGGCACCGAGGCCTCGAACGGCTCACGCGCCGGCGAGAACCAGCAGCCGACCGGCGCTGGTCAGCTCCAACAAAACCCAGAGCACCTGCTGACGCTCACGCGACAGCTCAGCAACACGCGCGCCGACGACGCCACCGTCGCTCGCGTGCTCGCGAGCGAGATTCAGCGGGTCGGCTTCCGTAACGAGGTTTACAACGCGGCTCGCCGCGTGCTTGAGGACGGGCATGAGGACCGGTCCCTGCGCGTGCTTGACGCGGCGATGGACAAGCGCTAGCGACAGACATCCGCGCGGTCGCAGCTCGCCGCCGCCCTGGAAGCGGCCGACGCCAATCACGCTGCCCGCGCACGTCCCAGCCTGACCTCACCGGCGATATGGGCCACCAGCTCAAGCGGCTTCTGCGCGATGTCCTCGTCGGTCAGCCTAATCACGTCAATACCCTGCTCACGCAGGACGCGGTCCTTGTGCCGGTCGCGACGGTGACTTCGTTTGCGTGCGTCGTGGGTGCCGAAGGGGTCGACCTCGATCGCTACGTTCGCGTCTGCGAAGAACAGGTCGACGCGGAATCCGTACAGCTCCACTTCCGTCTCCGGGTCCAAGCCGGCCTTGCGTAGGAGCGCTAGCAGGCGCTCCTGCGGCTTTGATTCGGTGCGCGCGGCGGGGCGTTCCTGATCCAACAGGAGGTTTAGGCGGGCCTGGCCCGCGTGGCCGCGGACGCTCTCCAGCAGTTGGGCCAGCTTGGTGCGGCTCGTCTTGTGCTGGAACAGCGCCTCAGCGAGCGTTTGTTCGAGTTGGTGGTCGCCCAACTCCGGGGCGGCGTCGACGAGCGCGCGCTCAACGGTCGTCAGCGGCACCCCCTTGAGGATGCGGATATCGCGCCTGCTGAGGTCGCGGTAGCGGTGCACGCGGATGCCGGGGCGGTGCTTGGGCTCGCGGGGACCGAGCACGGCGACATGGACCTGCGGCGGGGCGGGCAGCAGGCCGTGGAAGCTCAGCACCGAGAAACTCGCCAGGACGGCGCCGTCACCGACGCTGAGCAGGGCTTCGGTCTCGCGTGCCATGGCGGTGTCGGCGAGATGCCCGACGGCATAGATGCCGCGCCGGACGCGTCGCAGCCGGCCGTTGTTCGCGGCCGTGCGGATTGCCTGATCGCTCCAGCCGATCGCGGTCAGCTGGCGGGTGCTGATGCGGCCGTGTTGGGCGTCCGCCACCGTGCCCAGCGTCCCTGGAACTTCCCGACCCGTGACCAGCCGGATGGGGGTTGGCGGGTTAGCGTTGCTCAGCCGGGGTAGACGCGCGACCCCCTCAGCCGGCGACGGGGGTTGGGAGCTTTCAGGGCGCATGGCCAGCAACGGTGACCGTCGCGGCGCCAGCAGTCAAGAAATGTGACCAAACCGTTGCAAAGGCACGTCAGGCGTGCGCGCGATCGTCATCGCCAGCATCAACTGATGGATCCCGGCCCGGTCGGGTGTGGCGGTGCCGATCAGCTTGGCCACCGCGGCGGCCACCGGCGCGTCATCATGGTCCTCGGGCAGCTTGCAGGCAAGCGCGGCCAGGGTCAGCGGCTCGCTGTAATCGACCTCGCGGAACGCCATCGCGATCGCGCTGGACAGCATGTCCGCGATCCGGTCCAGCAGCACGTGGGGCGCCTGCTCACGTTCGCCCACGGCCGGGCCGGCAACCGCCAGCGGCTCTCCGGCCGCGATCCGTCGTGCCTGCCCGGCGAAGATCAGCGCCATCTGCTCCTCTGAGAGCCCGGCGCTCAACGCCACGCGCGCCTGGCACACGGCGGCCAGTGCGGAGTGCCCGTACGGCACGTCGGAGGCGAACAGGATCTGCCCGGGCGGCACCAGGCTGTAGAGCGCCCGCAGGTCCGCCGGATACCACCAGGAGCTGTCGAACAGCAGGTTCGGAAGCTCGCGGGCCGCGCGCCAGATCCAGCTGAGATCGGCGGCGCCGGCGTGGGCGAGGATCACACGCGTCGCGGGGAAACGCTGTACCAGCTTGACGATCTCAGCGCCCGGCGCGGCGATCCCACGGCCGGCGTGGATCAGGACCGGAACGCGGCGCTCCCCTGCCACGGCAAACAGGTCGGCAAGCGACGGGTGATCCAGCGTGAACCGCTCAGCCCGCGGGTGCAACTTGATCCCGCGGGCGCCCAAATCCAAACAGCGCACCGCCTCGGCCAGCGGCTCTGACCACGGATCCACCCGCACGAACGGGACCAGGACGTCCGGGTGCGCTCGGGCTGCCGCCAGCACCGCGTCATTGGCCTTCCTGTAGCCGTTCGGCTCGTGCATCGCGAACACGAAGCAGCCGTCGGCATGGGCCTCTGCCAACGCTCGAAGCAGCTCGTCAACCGTTTGGCTGTGGCCGTCCGGATCGTTGGCGCCGATGTGGGTGTGGGCGTCGAAGATCTCCAAGGCCCTGTGATTCCTAACATGATTACGTGGCTCCGACGCTGACAGACACCTGGACGCTCGGCGGCATCCAGCTCGCGAACCGGGTCGTGCTGGCGCCGCTGGCAGGGATCGGAAACTGGTTTGTGCGCCTACAGGCACGCCGCTACGGCGCCGGCCTGGCCTTCTCGGAGATGGTCTCGAGCTTCGCGCTGCACTACGGCAATGAGCGGACGTGCACCGAGCTGCTGCGGATCCACCCCGATGAGGGTCCGGTCTCGATCCAGCTGTTCGGCCATGACCCCGACGTGATGGCTTCCGCCGCGGAGCGCGTCGCCCAAGCCGGCGCCGACCTGATCGACATCAACATGGGCTGCCCCGTGCCGAAGATCTGCAAGACAGGGGCCGGCGCGGCGCTGCTCAACGACCCCGGCACTGCGATCGCGCTGGCGGAGGCGGCGGGCCGGGGCAGCGGCCTGCCGGTCACGGTCAAGCTGCGGACCGGTATGAAGCCGGGTGACGCAAAGGGCGTAGAGCTGGCGCGGCGCCTGGCCGAATCCGGCGCCGTGGCAGGCCTTTCAATCCATCCGCGCCACGCATCCCAGCGCCACTCCGGGTCCCCGGATTACGAGCTGTTCGCAAAGCTGGTGGACGACCTGCCGGTGCCGGTGCTGCTGTCAGGCGGGCTGTGGAGCGCCGGTGGCGCCCGCCGCGCGTTTGAGCGGACCGGCGCGGCGGCGGTGCTGATCGCCCGGGGCGGCCTCGGAAACCCGTGGATCTTCAAAGAGTTGGTATCCGGTGAGGCGGAGACGCCGAGCACCGGGGAGATCCTGGATGAGCTGCACTGGGTGATCGATTGCGGGATCCAGCACCTGGGCGCTGAACGCGCCGGTCGCTATCTGCGCAAGTTCTACCCCTGGTACCTGGAGCGTCTGGACATAACGCGCCAGGAGAAGAAGGCGCTCGGCAAGGAGCTCCAACTGGCGCCGGATCTGGACTCCGTAAAGGAACTGCTTGCCCCGCAGTTGGCTGTGTGAGCGTGGCTATACTAGCCCGCTCGTTATGGCCAAAGACGTGATTCTCACACCAGAGGGGCTGGAGTCGCTAAAGGCCGAGGTGGAACACCTTGCCACCGTCCGCCGGCGTGAAGTGGCTGACCGCATCAAGGAGGCGCGCGACTTCGGCGACATCTCCGAGAACGCCGAGTATGACGACGCCAAGAACGAGCAGGCGATGCTGGAAGCCCGGATCGCCCAGCTCGAGGAGCGGCTGCGCTCGGCCACGGTGGTCGACTCCGCCGGGCTGGACAAGGATGTGGTGGGCATCGGCTCGACCGTGGAGGTCGAGGACAGTAACGGCAAGAAGCTCACCTACCACATCGTCGGCTCTGCCGAGGCCAACCCCGCCGAGAAGAAGCTCTCCAATGAGTCGCCGGTCGGTAAGGCGCTCGTCGGCCTGAAGAAGGGCGACGTGGCGACCGTCGAGACGCCCAAGGGCAAGCGCGAGCTCACGATCAAGAAAATCGAACTCGCGTAAGCTCGGCGACGATGCCCTCTGAGCCGCCGATCCAGAGCGGCTCCGCAGAGGAGCCGACCCTCGAAACATCCGATGTACTCGCGGACCGCCGCGCCAAGCTGGAGCGGATCCGCGCAGCGGGCACGGAGCCCTTCCCGCACTCATTCCCGGATGTCGAGCCCATAGCCGACATCCGGGCCACACACGCCGGCCTGGCCGAAGGTGAGGAGACCGAGTCGAGCCACCGGGTCGCGGGGCGCATCGCGGCGCGCCGCGGGCAGGGCAAGATGGCGTTCATCGACCTGGTCGACCGCTCCGGCAAGCTGCAACTGCAGGCGCGCGTAAACGAGCTTGGGCCCGAGCGCATGTCGGAGCTGCTGCACCTCGACCTGGGGGACCTGATCGGCGTCACCGGCACGGCGTTCAACTCCAGGCGCGGTGAGCTGTCGCTGCGCGTGACCGACTACCAGCTGAACGCCAAGTCGCTGCGCCCGCCGCCCGGCAAGCACCATGGCCTGGCCGACGTGGAGACGCGCTATCGCCAGCGCGAGCTCGACCTGATCGCCAACGAGGAGTCCCGGCAGCTGTTCATCACCCGCGCGAAGGTGATCGCGGCGGTCCGGCGCTACCTCGACGCTCAGGGTTTCATCGAGGTTGAGACACCGATCCTGCAGCCGCTGTACGGCGGTGCGGCCGCGCGGCCGTTCACGACCCATCACAACGCGCTGGACCGCACTCTGTACCTGCGGATCGCGACCGAGCTGTACCTGAAGCGGCTGATCGTCGGCGGGCTCGAGCGGGTCTATGAGATCGGCAAGCAGTTCCGCAACGAGGGTGTCGACACCACGCACAACCCCGAGTTCACGACGATCGAGTACTACGAGGCCTACGCCGACTACCTGGACGTCGCCAACCGCTTTGAAGCGCTGATCGGCTCTGTGGCGGAGGCGATCGACTACCAGGGACCGCACGACTTCTCAAAGCCCTGGCGCCGGGAGACGCTCGCCGGCTCGATCCAGAGCCGTACCGGGATAGACATCTACGCGCACCGCACGCGCGAAGCCCTGGCCGAGGCGATGCGCGGGATCGGCCTGGAGCCGAAGGAGTCCGACACCTGGCCCCAGCTGGTCGATGAGCTGCTGGACAAGAAGGTTGAGCCCGAGCTGATCGAGCCGACGCTGCTGCTCGACTACCCGGTTGAGTTGAGCCCGCTGGCCAAGCGCCACCGCTCCCAGGAGGGGGTGGTGGAGCGCTTTGAGGCGTTCGTCGACGGTATGGAGGTCGCCAACGCGTTCTCCGAGCTGAACGACCCGGACGACCAGCGCCGCCGCTTTGAGGAGCAGGAGCGCTACATGGCCGAGGGTGACGATGAGGCCCACCCGATCGACGAGGGGTTCCTCACCGCGCTGGAACACGGGATGCCGCCGACCGGCGGGATCGGGATCGGGATCGACCGGCTGGTGATGATGTTCGTCGGGACCGACTCGATCCGCGAGGTCGTGTTGTTCCCCGCTATGCGCGATTGACCGCAGGTCGGTGCGGGACTACCCGCGAGCAGAATGCGGCCGGATACCTAATTGCAGAAATTCTGTGTACTGTCTTGCGCGGCTGCTATTTGCGCTTGTAGGGTCGCCACCGTCAGAGGACGACTAAGGGTGACCGACCGGGTCAGGTGGGTCGGCGCCGGTAAAGGGGGTGACGAGCGATGGCAGTCGCGGATCTCGTGTCCGAAGAGTGTCGCGATGGGCGGTCCACTGCAGGACATCAACCTGATGCTGGACTCGTGCTTCCGGCTCCGCTGGAACTGGTCGGCGCGGCTGACGGAGGGGACGCTGGCCAGGGCTCGTCACCGTTCGAGGTACCGATCGGCACCACGGGCCAGCGGATTGAGTTGCTGGCGTCGGCGATTGCGTGGCTCGGCTGTATTGCCTTTCTCGTTTGGTGGTGGTGTCAGGCCTGGCACTGGCCGGATACCACTGGCCTCGTGCTTTACAGCGCGATCGTCGGGTTCGAGCTGTTCGAGCAGGCGATCTGGGTGCTGTCGTTGCTGCGGACACGTCGCCCCAACTCCGCCGTCGAGCTGCCCTCCGCACGGGTCGCGATGGTAGTGACCAAGGCACCGTCGGAGCCATGGCCGATGGTTAGGGCCACGCTGGAGGCGATGCTGAGCCAGAGCTTTCCGCGTCCCTATCAAGTGTGGCTCGCGGATGAACATCCCAGCCACGAGGCATACGAGTGGTGTGAGCGCAACGGGGTTTTGGTCTCGACACGGATGGGTATCGAGGCGTATCACCGCAGCAGTTGGCCGAGGCGCACGCGCTGCAAGGAGGGCAACCTCGCATACTTCTACGACACCTTCGGATATGAGGGGTACGACCTGGTGGTCCAGCTCGATGCTGACCATGTCCCGTCACCCTCATACCTCCGCCACATGATTTCTCCGTTTGTGGATCCGAGCGTCGGCTATGTGGCGGCGCCGAGCCTGTGTGACTCTAATGCCGACGAGTCATGGGCGGCCCGTGGACGTCTATATGCAGAGGCGACGTTCCATGGAGGCCAGCAGCTCGGGGTGGCCGGTCGCTTCGCGCCTACATGCATCGGCAGCCATTACGCGGTGCGCACCCGGGCGCTGGCCCAGATCGGTGGGCTCGGTCCGGAGTTGGCCGAGGACTTCTCGACGACGCTGTTGATGAACGCGGGCGGCTGGCGCGGCATGTTCGCGGTCGACGCGATCGCGCACGGGGCCGGGCCGGAGTGCCTCGCCGACTGTGTCCGGCAGGAGTTCCAGTGGGCCCGCAGCCTCATGGTGATCATGCTGCGACACACCGGGGCGTGGCGGGATCTGAGACTTGGCGCAAAGTTGCGCCTCGGTTGGAGTCAACTGTGGTACCCGCTGCTGGCGCTGGTGCAGCTGACGTGGGTCGCGATCCCCGTGATCTCCGTCTTGAGTCACCGGCCGCTGATGAACACGACCATCCCGGGCTTCTACCTGCACGTATTTGCACCGCTCGCCGGCGTCTATGTGTTGGTGACCTGGTGTCGGCGCCGGGATTTGCTGCGACCGCTTGATGGCAGTCCGTTCCAATGGGAGGCGATGCTGTTCCAGTTCATCCGCTGGCCGTGGGCTGCTCTCGGTTGTGCCGCGGCGATTGTCGACTGTGTCACGGGCCGTGAATTTAATTTCAAGGTGACTCCCAAGGGGGCGGATGCGCCACGCACGCTACACGCCGTCACGCTGGTGCCATACCTGGTGTTGGCGGCCGTGTCGCTCGCCCCGGCCCTGCTTGTAGTCGACGCTGGTCCCGCCAGTGGCTATTACGTGTGGTGCGTTATCAATGGTGCGGTGTACGCACTGGTCGCGCTCGCGGCGATTGCTCTCCACGTGCGGGAAAACGCATCGACACCACCTCGTCGGGGATGGTGGCGGCAGCTGCAAGTTGTGTCGCCCTCTGGGCTGCTCTGCGTGATCGCGTTGGCGCTGTCGGCCGTGGGCTGTGGAGTCCTGCGGTTACCGCAGGTCGAGGCGGTGTTGCGCGCTCCCGGGCTTACGAGTGCCGGCCCGTCGCCGCCTACTGCACAGTCCGTCCGGGCGAGCCACGGGGTGTCAGCGGCGTCGACGGGTTCGGTCCCCAGGTACGTTGGCGCGGCGCACGCGCGCGCTGGCGGAACGCTGACACTCGAGTGGGTCGGTGAGCGTCGATGAGGCCCGCACGCGTCACGCTGATCACTGCGCTGGTAGTGGCCGTGTCAGCGGCAGCGCCCGCGGTGGCCGCATCAAAAGCTGTACCGGTTGACCCGTCGGCCCGCGTTGCACTGGGCGTGACCACATTGCGGTTGGCGGCCGGCTGGTATTTCCCGTGGTCGGCGAGCGATCTGAACTCCGTCAACCAGGTTGAGCGCCAGCTTCATCGACATCTGGAGATCGTCAACCTCTTCCAGGATTGGGCGCACTCCGCCAAGCCGCCGCTGACGGCGTTGGAGCAGATCCGGGCGCGCGGCAGCGTGCCGGAGATCTCCTGGGAGCCCTGGAACGCCGACCCCAAGGCCAGCCCGCGTCCGACCCAACAGCCGGCCTACTCGCTGGCGAGCATCATCAGCGGCACGCACGATGCCTACATCAGGACCTGGGCGCGCGGCCTGAAACAGTTCGGCAGGCCGGTCCTGCTGCGCTTTGCCCAGGAGATGAACATCAGGTCTTACTCCTGGGATGAGGGCGTCAACTCCAACACCAAAGGCCAGTACGTTCAGGCCTGGCGCCACGTCTGGCGGCTGTTCCACAACCTCGGGGTGAGGAATGTGGCTTGGGTCTGGTCCCCGGTTGCAGCGACACTGCGGAAAAGCGACTACCCCGGCGGCGCGTACGTCAATGTGATCGGCGTGTCGGGCTTCAACGGCGGCACCCTGCCTGGCTGGGATGGCTGGCGCAGCTTCAACCAGATCTTCTCTCACACACTCACGGAGTTGCACGCGATGGCTCCGGCAAAGCCGGTGCAGATCACGGAGATCGGCTCCAGCACGCACGGCGGAAACAAGTCCCAGTGGGTGCGCGGCATGTTCGCGGCGCTGAAGTCCTACCCGTATGTGACTTCGGTCGTCTCCTATGACCTAAAGAAGCAGGCGGACTGGCGGATCGACTCCTCGGCCAGCGCGCTGGCGGCCTTCCGCGCGGGCGCTGGCACCGCACGCTATGGGCAGATCGCGAGCTCCAAAATCACTGGCAGGCTCTAAGTGCCGGCCGCGATCAGCTGCTGGTAGTCACCAAACGCCGGCTTCGGCGTGTAGCTGTCACTCATCAACCCGTACTGGCTCTCGAAGCTCGTCGAGGAGCTGTCGGCGTCACGCAGGTCGAACCAGCAGAAGGTGGCGAGGTTCAGCTTCGAGCGCTGCGCACTGACGGCACCGACCAGCCCCGAGAGCACCGTCGCCTGTGTGGCGCTGCTGCGGCCGGGCCCGGTCGGGTAACCGGCCTCAGTGATGTGGATCGGGACCGAAGCGGCGATGCCGGCCGTCTGCATGTAGGTCGACCGCAGCTTCGTCAGTGCCGAGCTGGTCCAGCTTCGGACCGAATCGGCGGTCGTCGTCGACAACGGCGGGCCCCAGGTTCCGGGGTAGATGTCGATCCCGACCCAGTCCAGCGCCGCGCGGAACGGGCTGCCTCCGTGGCGGACCAGATACGACCAGAACCCCGATTCCCCGCCGCCCGTGTCATAGGCCCAGTTGAAACCGATCCGCAGCTGCGTGTGACCGGTCGCGCGGGACTCCGCCTTGGCCGCCTCAACGCCCTGGATCAGCGCGTCCTCAGCGCCCTGGTAGTAGCCGTCTGAGGCGTTCGGGGCGCCGCCGACGTTCGCCTCGTTGGTGACCTGCAGCGACACCAGCCCGGGATCTCCGCCGAGCTGATCAACCGTCTGCTTGACGAAGTTGACGTAGCCGGCGATATCGCCGGCCGACTGGTAGCGCAGGACCAACTCGACCTGGAAGCCGGCGGCGGTGTAGGACGAGATCTGGCTGCCGATCTGGTCCGCGGCGCTGGCAGTGCCCGCGCCCGCGTATCCGACGTAGACGTGCAGCAGCAACGGCTGGCCCGGGGCCTGCAGTTCTCGCAGCGCCGCGAGCCGCTTGGCGGGGTCCTCGGGCACGGTGGTACCGGCCGGCCCGACCGTGCCGGCGGGGCCGCCGGGGTAGATCCCGAAGCTGAACGGGCTAGCTGGCGTTGCCTGTCTGGTCCGGCTCATGTTGGTGGCCCTGAGCAATTTCGGGGTACCCAATACGAGCACATCCCGGGCGCCGGCGTGCCGGCGGCCGGTCTTCCCCGAGGCGAAGCCGGAGCTGCCGAGGAACACGAAGCACGCCGCTAGCAGCGAAGCTGCCAACAGGGCGATGAGTATGGGGCGCCGGGGGCGAGGCGCGGGACGATCCATTATCTGGATTACTCATCGGCAGCAACGACCGCTCGCTTGACCCAGCCGCCGTGTTTTCTGCCCAAGCTCCGGATCCTGATGGGGCGAATCACCGCCAGATGCTTGTTAGACTGACCTATGGCCTCAGGATGCCCAGCCGCAGCTAAGTCCGTCACTCGCCGCGGCCAAAAATCGGGGACGGAAGCCCCGACTATCCTAGGTACGACTAGCGTGTCCAGACCAGTACTCGACCGACCCGTCTCAG
Organism: Solirubrobacterales bacterium; assembly: GCA_017354065.1. Classification (GTDB taxonomy): domain Bacteria; phylum Actinomycetota; class Thermoleophilia; order Solirubrobacterales; family Solirubrobacteraceae; genus Palsa-465. Next base: position 6,583 of record JAFMRN010000009.1, on the reverse strand, counting down.
TCCCAGCGAACAGAGAGATCTGACTATGTTCGAGCGATTCACAGAACGCGCACGTCAGGTGGTCGTCCTGGCGCAGGAAGAAGCGCGCACCCTCAAGCACAACTACATCGGCACCGAGCACATCCTGCTTGGGCTCCTGCGCGAAGAAGAAGGCCTGGCCGCTCGCGTGCTCGAGTCGCTGGAGATCACCGTGGAACGCGTGCGCGCACAGGTGGTGCGGATCGTCGGGTCCGGCGAGGAGGTCACCTCCGGCCAGATCCCGTTCACCCCGCGTGCCAAGAAGGTCCTGGAGCTAGCGCTGCGCGAGGCGCTCAGCCTCGGCCACAACTACATCGGCACCGAGCACATCCTGCTCGGTCTGGTGCGTGAGAACGAGGGCGTCGCCGCCCGCATCCTGTTGGACTTCGACGCCGACTCCGAGAAGATCCGCAATGAGGTCATCCGGATGCTGTCCGGGCCCGGCAGCCGTCAGCGCGGCTCCGGCTCCGGTGCCGGCGCGGGTGCCGCCGCCGGCCAGGGCTCCGGCGAAGGCAAGAAATCTTCGAAGCTGCTGGACCAGTTCGGGCGCAACCTGACCAAGCTGGCATCGGACAGCAAGCTCGACCCCGTGGTCGGTCGCGAGACCGAGATTGAGCGGATCATGCAGATCCTCAGCCGCCGCACCAAGAACAACCCGGTGCTGGTCGGTGAGCCAGGCGTCGGCAAGACCGCTGTGGTCGAGGGCCTGGCCCAGCGGATCGTCTCCGCCGACGTGCCCGAGCTGCTGAAGGGCAAGCAGATCTACACGCTCGATCTGGCCGCGCTGGTCGCGGGCTCCAAGTACCGCGGCGAGTTTGAGGAGCGCCTGAAGAAGGTGATGAAGGAGATCACCCAGCGCGGCGACATCATCCTGTTCATCGACGAGCTGCACAACCTCGTCGGTGCCGGGGCCGCCGAAGGCGCGATCGACGCGGCCAGCATCCTGAAGCCGGCGCTGGCCCGCGGTGAGCTGCAGACAATCGGCGCCACGACGCTCGAGGAGTTCCGCAAGTACCTGGAGCGCGACTCCGCGCTGGAGCGGCGCTTCCAGAAGATCGTCGTCGACCAGCCCTCGGTCGATGAGACCGTCCAGATCCTGAAGGGCCTGCGCGACCGCTACGAGCAGCACCACAAGGTCAACATCACTGAGGAGGCGCTGGCCGCTTCCGCCGACCTGTCGGACCGCTACATCTCAGACCGGTTCCTGCCGGACAAGGCGATCGACCTGATCGATGAGGCCGCCTCCCGCATGCGGATCAAGTCGATGACCTCACCGCCCGTGTACCGCGAGCTCGAGGACGAGATCGACGAGACCCGCCGCGCGAAGGAAGCCGCGATCGAGGCCCAGGAGTTCGAGAAGGCCGCGAACCTGCGCGACCAGGAGCGCCGCCTGTCCCAGAAGAAGCGCGATCTGGCCGAGCAGTGGGAGGCCGGCGAGGCGACCGAGCGCCCGAGCATCGGCGAGGAGGAGATCGCCGACATCGTCAGCATGTGGACCGGCATCCCGGTGTTCAAGCTGACCGAGGCTGAGACCGCCAAGCTGATGCGGATGGAGGACGAGCTGCACAAGCGCGTCATCGGTCAGCAGAACGCGGTGGACGTCATCTCCAAGGCGATCCGTCGCTCGCGTGCCGGCCTGAAGGACCCGAAGCGGCCGACCGGTTCGTTCATCTTCCTGGGCCCGTCCGGTGTCGGTAAGACCGAGCTGGCGCGGACCCTGGCCGAGTTCCTGTTCGGGGACGAGGAGACGATGATCCGGATCGACATGTCCGAGTACATGGAGAAGCACGCCGTGTCACGGCTCGTCGGCTCGCCTCCGGGCTACATCGGTTACGACGAGGGCGGCCAGCTGACGGAGGCGGTCCGTCGCAAGCCCTACAGCGTGCTGTTGCTCGATGAGATCGAGAAGGCCCACCCCGACGTCTTCAACATCCTGTTGCAGATCCTCGAGGATGGCCGCCTGACCGACGCTCAGGGCCGCACCGTGGACTTCCGCCACACGATCGTGATCATGACCTCGAACATCGGGGCCCAGGAGATCGCGAAGAACTTCACGCTCGGCTTCTCGGTTGAACAGGACGACATGGGCGTCAGCTACGAGGACATGAAGGACCGCGTGATGGGCGAGCTCAAGCGCGTGTTCCGGCCCGAGTTCATCAACCGCATTGACGACGTGATCGTGTTCCACAAGCTGTCAAAGGAAGAGATCAAGGAGATCGTCGACCTGCTCCTGCACCGTGTGCGCGAGTCGATGGCCGAACGCGAGCTGCAGCTGGAGCTGGCCGAGGAGACCAAGGACCTGTTGGTCGACAAGGGCTGGGACCCGGCGATGGGTGCGCGCCCGCTGCGTCGCGCGATCCAGCGCTACGTCGAGGATCCGCTGGCCGACTTCGTCCTCCGCGAGTCGGTGCCCGAGGGCTCCACGGTGCTGGTCGAGCCGGCGCCTGAGCGTGAGGCCGAGTCCTCGGAGGACGAGCCCGAGGTTGTCCTGTCCGTCGTTGAGACCAAGCCGACGCCCGTCGGTGTCGGTGCTCAGGACGGCGAGGCCCAGACGGCCGAGCAGCCGCAGGTGGAGCCGCCTGCGGATCCTCCTCAGGAGTAATCGGTTATGGCCGGCCTTTGAGGCCGGCCCTCTGACCGCTCCGGAAACCCGGACCCGCCAACTCTGAGCAGTTTCCTCGTCCGGAGGGCGAGTTTCCTGCTCAGAGTTGCGCAAGTTCGCGCCCAGCCGCTGCGAAGCTCAGCTACCTATGAGAAGCTCGCGGCTCCATGAGGGCTCGCTTGCTCGTTCTTACCGCGCTGATCTTCGGCGTCTGCTGCGCGACCGCCGCCGCGGCGGAGTTCCCCGTGACGCTGAGCGGACGGGTCGGCAGCCTGCAGGAGGGCCGCTCTCAGACGGCACAGATCGAGCGGCTCTACGGCAAGCCGGAGCTGAGCCCGGCAGTTGGCCGGGGGACGCGGGACCTGGCTTACAACTGCGCCAAGGGCACCCGCAGCGTCGAGAACTGCCTGACCGATTTCACTCTCAGTTCAGGCAAGCTGATCGGCTTCTCCAGCAAGGTCGCGGGCTTCCAGGCGGCCGGAGTGTCCCCGGGGCAGTCAGCCGACGCGGCGGCCAAGCGCCTGCACCAGCCACAGCAGACGCTGTGCGGCGGCGCCGGACCCGGGTTCCTGCTCAGCGGGCACGGGTTCCGGATCCTGATCTGGGTCTCCGGCAGCCACCATGCCGGTGGCACTCGCTACAAGGGCGGCCATGTCGAGTCGATCGAGCTCGACGACATTGCACACGCGCTGGCCTGTTAGCGGCCAAAAGTTGACTAACTCTGGTCAACTGGGTGTACGCTTACCGCATGCGTACCGTCACCGTGCAAGAGGCCAAGACCCAGTTGTCCGCCCTGCTGCATGCCGTAGAGAGCGGCGAGGAAATTGAGATCCGCCGGGGCTCCAAGCCGGTTGCCCGACTTGTGGCGACCAGCGGGGGTCGGACGGTTGCGGAGATGCGCGACCTTTTCAAGGGCCGCGTTACCCTGCCCGATCCATCGGTGTGGGAGCCTGACCCGGAGGACGCACGTGACTTCGGCACCGCCGACTGATGCAGCTGCTGCTCGATACACAGGCTGCCTATCTCTGGACGGTGAACAGCTCCGCGCTACCGGAGTCCGCGCGCACTGCCATTGAGGACGTCCGCAACCGGGTGACCCTGAGCGCCGCCAGCTTCTGGGAGATCTCGATCAAACGCGCCAAAGGCAAGCTCGATTGGCCAGAGGACGGCTTTGAGCAGCTCCTACAGTCGCGCTTCATAAAGCTTGCGGTGACACCCCAGCATGGAGTTGCGGCGGGAGCGCTGCCATCACACCACGCGGACCCTTTCGACCGCGTGCTCATCGCTCAGGCACAGATTGAAGGGCTGACGCTGGTCGGCGCCGATCCGGCATTCGGGCTGTATGAGGTCGATACGCTCTGGGACTAGATTAGTAGTTCCACGACCCGCGTGTGCCGGGGCGCGCCTGGAACTCGGATGCGGGTTTCTCACGCGGCCGCGGAACTACTCATCTGGGCGTCCTGGCCTGGGCGTAGTCTCGATGGACTATGGCCAAGCCCACCACAGTCCACGTCTGTTCAGCCTGCGGCCATGAAACGCCGCGCTGGGCCGGGCAGTGTCCCGGCTGCAATGAGTGGAACACGCTGGTGGAGGAGCCGCGGATCACCGCCTCCAAGGGGCGCAGCTCCCGGGCTGGGGCCTCAAAGGCCGCCAGCCCGGCCAGGGCTCCGGTCAAGCTGGGGGAGGTCAAGGCCGAGGATCACCGGCGCCTCCCGACCGGGATCGGCGAGCTTGACAACGTGCTCGGCGGCGGCCTGGTGCCCGGCTCGCTGGTGCTGATCGGCGGCGCGCCCGGGATCGGCAAGTCGACGCTGACGACCATGGCGCTGGCGAACATGTGCGGTGCAGGCCGCAAGACGCTGTACGTCTCCGCCGAGGAGTCGGCCGCGCAGATCCGCCTGCGGGCCCAGCGGCTCGGCGGCTCGGCGCTGGAGATCCCGGTGATCGCCGAGACCGATCTGGGGACCGTGCTGGCGACGCTCGAGGCCGAGCGCCCCGAGGTGGTCGTGGTCGACTCGGTGCAGACGATCGCCTCGGATGAGATGACCTCGGCGGCCGGCTCGGTCGCCCAGGTCCGTGAGGTCGCGGACGCGATCATGCGCGTCGCCAAGGCCCAGCAGACCGCCGTGCTGCTGGTCGGGCACGTGACCAAGGAGGGCGCGCTGGCCGGTCCGCGCGTGCTCGAGCACCTGGTCGACGCAGTGCTGCAGTTCGAGGGTGAGCGCGAGCGCACATACCGGACCGTGCGCGCGATCAAGAACCGGTTCGGCTCGACGAACGAGGCCGGCGTGTTCGAGATGCGCGACAACGGCCTGGTCGAGGTCCTGGATCCGAGCGCGCGGTTTGTCGCGGAGGCCACGCGCGCGCCCGGCAGCGTGGTGCTGTGCGCGATGGAGGGCTCGCGCCCGCTGCTGGTCGAGGTCCAGGCGCTGGTTAACCCCTCCGAGCTGGAACAGCCGCGACGGGTGGTCGCGGGGATCGACCGCAACCGGCTCGCGCTGGTGCTGGCGGTGCTCGGCCGTCACGCCGGGATCGGGCTCGGCAACGCGGACGTGTTCGTGAACGTGGTCGGCGGTGTGCGCGTCGATGAGCCCGGCGCGGACCTGGCGGTCGCCCTGGCGGTCGCATCGGCCGCCAAGAGCACGGCGCTCGGCAACGGCCAGCCGCTCGGCTGCTTCGGCGAGCTCGGCCTAACCGGTGAGCTGCGCAGCGTCGGCCATGCCGACCGGCGGATCGCCGAGGCGCAGAAGTTCGGGCTCGCGCAGGTGATCGAACCGACACGGCACGCGGTGATCCGCCGGGCCGTCGGGGCGGCGCTCGGTTAGCGCGGCCCGCGCCCTTTAGCGTAAAATTTAGATATGGCCTCGCGCACCGGGGATGAGCTCGGATCGCAGCTCGACACTCGTCAGGAGTCCCGGATGGTTAGGGCGCTGGAGATGGTCGCGCCCGGAACCGCCCTCAGGGAGGGGCTTGACAACATCCTGCACGCCAGCACCGGCGGGCTGGTCGTGATCGGCGACACGGATGAGCTGGCGTTCCTGTTCTCCGGCGGCCTGAAGCTCGACATGGAGTACTCCTCGGCGCTGTTGTATGAGCTGGCGAAGATGGACGGCGCGATTGTGCTGTCGGCCAACTCCACGCGGATCGCGGCCGCCAACGTGCAGCTGACCCCGGACCCGACGATCCACACCTACGAGACCGGCACCCGGCACCGCACCGCCGAGCGCGTGTCCAAGCAGACCGACACGCTGGTGATCGCGATCTCAGAGCGCCGTCAGGTGATCTCCCTGTACGTGGACGGCACCAAGTACATCCTTGACGACATTCCGGTCGTGCTGGCCAAGGCCAACCAGGCGCTGGCCACGCTCGACAAGTACCGCACGCGCCTGGATCAGGTCTCCACCCGCCTGACCGCACTGGAGTTCGAGGGCGGGGCGACCCTGCACGATGTCCTGACCGTGCTCCAGCGCGCCGAGCTGGTCACGCGCATGGCGGTCGAGATCGAGCGCTACATCGTCGAGCTGGGCGATGAGGGACGTCTGATTGAGATGCAGCTCGACGAGACGATGGTCGGTGTCGCATCGGACAAGGCCGCGCTGGTCCACGACTACATCATCGACGGGGCCGACGGCTCCTTCGCGGAGGCCTTCGACCAGCTGGTGCGCCTGCCCCACCAGGACCTGCTGGACTTCGGCCGCCTGGCCGAGCTGCTCGGCTATGACCGCAAGCTGAACAGCCTTGACTACCCGACTTCACCGCGTGGCATCCGCATTTTGGGACGGATCCCGCGGCTCCCCAAACAGGTGATCCACCGGATCATCGACGAGTTCGGGGGCTTTGAGCAGTTGCTCGCCGCGACTGACGGCGAGCTTGAAACCGTCGACGGCGTCGGCGAGATCAGGGCGAAGGACATCCGCGAGGGCCTTCGCCGCCAGCAGGAGATCAACCTCGTTGATCGCTTCC
>JAFMRN010000302.1 GCA_017354065.1 Solirubrobacterales bacterium | reverse complement strand
GGCGCTGACGGTCTTGCGCGGCAGGCGGTTTCACCCTTGGGAGGGCGGCGAGGGTCGCGTGTCGGAGCAGTGGGTCCGAGCCAACCTGCGTTTGGCCCAGGCGGCTCTGTACAAACATGAAGCGGACAGAGCGATCGCCTACCTTCACGCGGCGCTCGAGCGGCCCCACAACCTCGGCGAGGGCAAGCATCCGCTGGCGGCCGAGAACGAGGTTCACTACCACCTTGCGCTGGCGGAGCGCGCAGCTGGGCACGGCACCAGCGCCCGGCGGTGGCTTCGCCGTGCCGCCGCGGCGCAGGGCGACCTCCAGGCCGCCCCCGGGGTCTCGAGCTACTGGCGGGCCTGCGCGCTGAAAGCACTTGGAGACGAAGAGGGCGGTGCTAGGCTGCTAGGCGAACTGCTGGATTCCGCGCGCGAGCGCGCCAGCGAGCCGCAAAGAATCGACTATTTCGCGGCGTCGGTCCCGAACTTCATGATTCTCGACGACGACCTCCACCGTCGTACCAGGATCGAGTGTGGGTACCTGGAGAGCCTGGCGAACGCCGGCCTCGGTCGGCGCCGAGCGGCGATAGCCGGCTTGCGCAGGGTACTCGCGCTGGACCCCGCGCATGCGGACGCCGCTTGGCAGCTGGATTCGTTGCTTGCCACGCGGGGCAGGAAGCAAAGCAGGAGCGGTGAATGATGTGCGCGCAGCGTGGTGGAGCGCGGCGTCGTTCATGAGCGAAAGGAGCAGGAAATGATGAGCCAGTTCAGCCAGCGATTGCGCAAGGCGGCTGCGCTGGGGGCCACAGCGGCGGTTGCAGCCGGGTGCGGGGCGGCCAGCAGCGGCAGCTCCAACAACCCCAACGCCTCAGCGGCGAAACACAGCGGCCGGATCAAGGTCATGTTCCTGCAGAAGCAGGGCTCACAGGACTACTTCGTGGACGAGATGAACGGCGCCAAGCAGGCGGCTGCCGCGCTGGGCAACGTGACGATCACGCCGGTGGACGTCAACATGGACAACAACGCAACGGTCAACGCGGTCAAGAGCGCGAAGGCGCAAGGGGTCAACGGGATCATCATCGTGCCGCCCGACGGCTCAACCGGGCCCCAGGACTGGAGGACCGCGAAGACCTCGAACATCCCGATGATCTCGGCCGACGACGAGGTCTGCACCAACAATCCCAATCCCGACTCCTGCAAGCCGGCCGACCTTCTGCCCAGGGTCGGCTTCGATGCCCAGCAGATGGGCACCGAGGTCGGCCAGGAGGCGGGAACGCTGTTCAAGCAGAAGACCGGCTGGACGGCGGCCAACACCCGCATCCTCGAGGAGTGGCAGTTCAGCACGTCGGTGTGCACACCGCGCGTGACCTATGCCGACAAGCTCCTCCGCCAAACCGGGGGGCCCAACGCCGCGAACATCCCCGCGATCAAGGTCGACACCGACAACAGCCAGTCCGGCGACCCTCAGTCGGCCCAGAGCAAGACTCAATCGACGCTCAACGCCTACCACAACATTCAGCACTGGGTCGTGCTTGGCTGCAACGACCAGAACGTCGCGGGCGCGGTGACGGCACTGTCGAACGCTGGTGTGAAACCGTCCAACATTCTGTCGGTTGGGCTGGGCGGCGACGTGGCCTGCAAGGGATGGACCGCCAATGCCCCCAACGCTATGGACGCCGCACTGTTGCTCAACGGGTCAAAGGTGGGCTATGACGCCGTCAGCGCGATGGTCAAACACATCCGCAACGGCGCGAAGTTCCCGCAGCTCGTGACGGTGGCCGTGAGCATGGCCAACAAATCCAACTGGAAGGCCACGGGCTTCGTGTGCCATTGAGGCCTGCTCGCCGAACGCCAGCGCGGGATCCCGTATCGCGGACACGGTAAGCAGATGACGCCTGAGCGTCCCACCCTGCAGCTGGAGAACATCTCCAAGCATTTCCCGGGTGTCGATGCGCTCTCGGACGTGTCGGTGACGCTGCATGGCGGGGAGGTCACTGCAGTGGTCGGTGAGAACGGCGCCGGAAAGTCGACGCTGCTGCGGATCCTCGGCGGCGACTACGGTCCGGACCGCGGCGCGGTCATGCTCGACGGCACCCGGCTGCAGCTACGTTCGCCGCGCGACGCGCACCGCCATGGCATCCGGATCATCCCGCAAGAGCCGGAAATCATGCCCGACCTATCGCTGGCCGAGAACGTCTACGTTGGCCGCTTACCGGGACGCGGACTGTATTACGACCGTGCGTCGCTGCATCGCCAGGTGGCGGATGACATCGCCCGGCTCGGGTTCGCCCAGGTGATCCGTCCGGAGACGCCCGGTCGTGAGTTGGCCTCCGCTGGCCGCCAGCTCGTGGAGATCATGCGGGCGGTGACCGGCGCGGCGCGCGTAATGGCATTCGACGAGCCGACCTCGACGCTCACCGAGACCGAGGTGGAGTTGCTGTTCCGGCTCATCCGGCGCCTGCGCGATCAAGGCATGGCAATCGCCTACGTCTCACACCGGATGAACGAGGTGTTCGAGATAGCCGACCGCTTGGCGGTCCTACGCGACGGCCGACTGGTAGCCGAACGGCAAGCCGCTGAGACGTCGGAGCCCGAGTTGGTACGCCTGATGGTTGGCCGCGAGCTCACCGTGTTCGAGCGCGAGGCCGCCCGCATCGGTCCCGCGGTACTCGAGGTGAGGAACGTGACCACCGACGATGTGCGTGATGTAAGCCTCACCGTCCACGCCGGAGAGGTAGTGTGCCTGGCCGGGCTGGTAGGAGCTGGTAGATCCGAGCTCGCCAGGGCGATCGCCGGCGATCTGCCCGTCCGGGCGGGCGAGGTGCTGGTCGACGGCAAGCGCGTGCGCCTGCGCCAGCCGAAGACCGCCATCGCTGCCGGAATCGGGCTCGCCCCGGAGGACCGCAAGGCCGACGCCCTGTTCATGGAGCGAAGCGTCAAGGACAACATCACCCAGGTGGTGCTAGGGCAGCTGACACGCTTTCACTTCATCCGGCGCGACGCCGAACGCGCACTGGCCCGGCGGTTCGCCGACCGCCTCCGGGTCCGGACGCCGTCACTGGATCAGCTGGTCAAGAACCTCT
>JAFMRN010000103.1 GCA_017354065.1 Solirubrobacterales bacterium | reverse complement strand
GCTGGCGGTGGCGGTGAAGTGCGAGGGCGGTGGCAGCGGCAACGGCGCCCACGTCGAGGTACTGCGCCGCAGCGGCGAACGTCTGCTGGTCTCCGACCCACGCGAGGGGACCGCACCCGGGCACGTCTCCTGGTTCGGCATGCAGTGGATGGGCACCAGTAACTTCCAGTACTTCGGTGACGCCGTCCCCAAGTACTTCGATCTGATGCACCAGGGTCGCTGGGATGATGCCTTGGATATCTACTGGCGGATCCACCCGGCGCGCACCACGCGACTGGCCGATCTGGCGACCACCTCCGGCGCGCACTTCATCCACCGCCAGAGCTGGAAGTACCAGGAGTGGCTCAACGGCTTCAACGGTGGTCCCTTGCGTATGCCCACGATGCGCCTGACCGACGCGGCCACCGGTCGCCTCGGCGCTGCGGCCGTGAAGGCCGGGATTATCGACGCGGTGCCGGGTACGCTCGAGGACTTCTACGCCTCACGGAACCCCAGCTAGGCGGGCTGATGGTCACCGACGTGCTGGCAACCGTGACGGCGTCAAGCTTCCGGCCCCTGCTGCCGGTCGTGATCGCGGAGGCGACCGGCGCCTTTGAGCGGTCCGGGCTGAAGCTGCGCCACGAGTCGGCTCGCTCCAGCGACGACCAGCTCCAGCAGCTATTGGGCGGCGAGATCGACATCGCCCATACGGCCCTGGACAACGTCGCCGCCTGGCGCCGCCATGCGGATGTGCGGGTCATCGCGGTGATCGACCTCGGCGTAGCTCACGAGCTGGTGGCCCGGCCGGAGATCTCCGCGGTCGCCGGCTTGGCGGGCAAGGTGATCGGCGTCGATTCGCCCCACAACGGCCTGGTCGTGCTCCTGCGCAGACTGCTGGCCGAGCATGGTCTTGAACGCGGCGGCTATCAGCTGCGCGAGCTCGGCGGGTTGGAGGCGCGCGGGCGCGCGTTTGCCGCCGGCGCGTGTGATGCCTGCCTGCTGGCCGGACGCAGCCTGGAGCGCGCTCGCGCAGACGGTAACCCTGTGCTGCTGGCGGTTCGCGCTCACCTGCCGCGCTACCCGGCGCTCGCGCTGGTCGCGGTCGGCCCGCTAGAGGGTGAGCGCCGCGAGTTGCTCGGGCGTTACGTTGGCGTTCTGTCACAGGCTGTGACCAAGAAAGACGTGGACGTACACGCTGTCGCTGAGCTACTGGCGGTTACGCCTGAGCGTGCCAACGACTGGCTAGCTGCCGAGCGTGCGCGTATCACCGGAGTTGTGCGCGATTCCGGCGATGCCCGGGCGGTCATCAGGGATGCGCTGCTGGTGACGGGACGGATCGCGCCGGGCGACTCGATCGACGCTTACCTGGACCTGCTCATGGACGGCGTGTAGGAATGGCGTACGAACCGCTCCAAGTGCCCCGGCTGGAGACCGGCAAAGCGTATACTGTGTCCGCTCCTGGCGAGCCCGTCCACGCGGTCCGCCGGGGATCGAGGAGAGGCACGAGATGACCGGGCTTGTCGACCTCACGGTCGCGCTGAGTTCCTATGACCACACCCTGGACCTGACCAAGGGAGATGTCCGCATCGCCGGGACACGGCCGAACTTCATCGACCTGCCGTTGTCCGAGATGTTCCGGCGGTTTGTCACCTATCGGGACTGGGACGTGTCGGAGATCTCGCTGGTCAAGTACGCGATGCTGCGCGCCGCCGGTGATGACGACGTGGTCGCGATCCCCGTCTTCACCTCTCGGATGTTTCGCCACGCCGCGATCTATGTGCGCCGCGAGCGCATCCACGAGCCTGAGGACCTCCGCGGCGCGCGGGTCGGGATCCCCGAGTGGGCCAACTCGGCCGGTGTCTGGGCCCGTGGCCTGCTCTCAGACATGTACGGCGTCGGTCCCTTTGAGATCCAGTGGGTCCAGGGCGGCCTCTGCAGTCCGGGGCGTGCCCCGGTGCTCTCGGCCCCGCGGCTGCCGGACAACGCCGAGCTCGAGCAGGTCGATGATCGAAGCCTCGAGGAGATGCTCTGGGACGGTGATCTCGATGCCCTGATCACGCCGGCCGTCCCACCCAGCCTGCTGGCGGCGGCTGAGAACGGCGCTGGGATCGGTCGGCTCTTCAACGATGTCAGCGCCGCCGAGCGCGAGTACTTCAAGGCGACCCGATGCCTCCCCGTGATGCACACGGTGGCTATCCGGCGTGACTTGCTGGAGCGCTATCCGTGGCTGGCGAGCAACCTCTACCGCGCCTTTGAGGTCGCCAAGCGCCGCTACTTCGTGCGCCTCACGGAGATCAGCGCGAGCCGCACGGCGATCCCCTGGGCGGCCGCGTATGTCGCCCGGGCCCGGGAGCTTTTCGGGGACGAGCTCTGGCCCTATGGCGTAGACGCCAATCAGCAAAGCCTTGAGGTGTTCCTGCGCTATGGCACGGAACAGGGACTGTTTGCCAATCCGCTGGAGGTCGATGACCTGTTCATCGATGTCGAGCCGTTTGTGGACGGCCTCGTATGACAACGCAGGGCACCGGGATGGAGAACGACGGAAGGAGAGGAGGAGCCATGGGCTCTATGGCACCCACACGGGACGGCGGCGTGGTGACAGAGGTCACGCCGCCCAAGACACCGACCGGCCCGGCCCGACGGCTTGCCCGGTCGCTGCGCGGGCGTGAGCGGTGGGCGCCCTCGAGCAAGCTGACCTACCGCATCATCGGTTTTGCCTCAGTGATCGGGCTACTGGTCCTGTGGCAGATCGCCGCGGACAACAACCTTGTTAACCACGCGACCAGCAGCTCGCCGTCTGAGGTCTGGAATCAGGCGCGGCAGATGGTAAGTGACGGGACGCTCGGCAGCGCGGTCGCGGCCAGCGGCAAGTTGTACGGTGTCGGCCTCGGCGTCAGCGTCCTGATCGGCGTGTTCGGCGGGATCATCCTCGGCTGGTGGCGGCTGCTGGGCGCGATTTTCGATCCGTGGATCGCGATGCTCTACTCGACCCCGCTGATCGCGGTGCTGCCGCTGATCTTGGTCTGGTTCGGCATCAACTTCAAGGGCCAGGTGGTGATGGTCGTTGTCGTCTCGGTGTTCCCGCTGCTTGTCAACGTGATGGCCGGCGTCAGACAGGTGGAGCCACGCTTGTTGCGCCTGGCCAGGAGCTTCCGCGGCTCACAGCTGGCGATCTTGCGCACGCTCGTGCTGCCCTCGATCGTCCCCTACATCGTCACCGGCCTGCGGCTTGCCGCCGGCGCCGGGCTGATCGGTGTCACGGTCGCCGAATACTTCGAGGGTGAGAACGGGGTCGGCGGCGTGATCCTGCGGGCCGGCACGGAGCTGAACACCAGCGAGGTGTTTGTCGGCGTTGCGGTGCTGGCAGGCGCGGCGCTGACGATGACGCTCTTGATCCGCATGGTCGAAGCGCGGGTCAGTGGCTGGCGCGACGATGACTAGGACCAGCCCGAACGTCCGCCGGCCGGGAGCGCGATGACCGCGTTGGAACTCACCATGGCGATCAGCCATTACGACCACGTTGAGCCCGTGCTCAGCGGTGAGGTGCCGATCGCGGGCACCTCACCGGTGTTCTTCGAGCTTCCGATCCCGGAGATGTTCCGGCGCTTTATCAACTTCCAGGAATGGGAGCTTTCAGAGATGTCCTCGGCGCAGTACGTATCGCGGCGGGCGGCCGGCGACGACCGGGTAATAGCGCTGCCGGTGTTTACCTCGCGGATGTTCCGGCACAGCTGCATCATCGTTCGGCGCGACCGGATCCGCGGGCCCGAGGATCTGCGCGGCGCCCGCATCGGCACGCCCGAGTGGACGCTCAGCGCCTGCGTCTGGGCCAGGGGGATGCTGTCTGACATGTACGGCATCACCCCGGCCGACATGACCTGGTTCCAGGGCGGCCTTGAGCGACCCGGCCGTGGTGAGGCGGTCAAGCCTCCGGCTCTCGGCGACGAGGTCTCGCTCACGGCGGTGAGCGACTCGACGCTTGAGCAGATGATCTACGCGGGCGAGATCGACGCGATCATGGCGCCGCAGTATCCGCCAGGCCTGCGCCAGGCCCAGCAGTCGACGGAGGGCCTGGTTGGGCGGCTGTTTGACGATCCGCTGAGCGCCGAGGCCGCCTACCTTGAGCAGACCGGCGTCTTCCCCGTCATGCACCTGATGGGCATGCGCCGGAGCTTCTATGAGGAGCACCCGTGGGTCGCGTCGAATGTCTACCGCGCCTTCGAGGCCGCCAAGCAGCGCTACTACGCGCGCTTGATCGATCCGCAGGCCAGCCGGGTGCCGCTGCCGCTGTTGGGTGAGTACCTCGCCGAGTTGCGCGAGCGCTTTGGCTCGGATCCCTGGCCCTACGGGCTCGAACCCAACCGCCATGTCTTCGAGACCCTGATCCGCTATGAGCGTGAGCAGGGCCTGATTGCCAATGACATCTCGGTCGATGCGCTGTTCGCTCCGGTCGAGGCGTTTGTCGACGTCACCTAGGAGGAGAGAAGTTGTCTGTTACCACCGAAGCGCCGACCGTCGAGATCCGGAACGTCGGCAAGACCTTCAAGCGATCCGGCCACAGCTTCGAGGTGCTCAAGGACGTCACGCTGGCAGTGGGCCTCGATGAGATCCTCACCGTCCTCGGGCCCTCGGGGTGTGGCAAGAGCACGTTGTTGAACTGCATCGCGGGCCTCGAGACCTATGACGGCCTGATCACGGTAAACCAGCGCGAGGTTCGTACCCCGAGCACCGAGGTCGCGGTCGTCTTCCAGGCGCCGGAGCTGTTGCCCTGGCGCACCGTTCGTGGCAACGCGCGCTACGGCCTCGAGCTGAGCAAAGCTGCGCCCAAGTCAGAATGGAATCAGCGCATCGACGCGGCCCTGGAGGTCGTCGGCCTGAGTGACAGTGCCGACCTGTACCCACGCCAGCTATCCGGCGGCATGCAACAGCGCGTGAACATCGCCCGCGCGCTGGCCGTGCGCCCGCGCGTCCTGCTGATGGATGAGCCCTTCGGTGCGCTTGATGCAATCACCAAGGAGCGCATGCAGGAGGAGCTGCAGAGGATCGTGGCCTCGGAGCGGCTGACCGTGGTGTTCATCACCCACGACATCTCCGAGGCGATCTACCTCGGCAACCGCGTCGCTGTGATGAGCAAGAACCCAGGAGGAGTGCGCTTGATCCAGGAAATCGCCGAGCCGCGTCCGCGCGAGCTCAGCTACAAGCGCTCACCGGGGTTCCAGGAGCTCTACACACAACTCTGGTCATCCCTGTAACCGGCGGCCGCGCACGGGCCGCAGAGTTGACCGGACTACACAAGCCTTGTATTCTGTATACACACTACAAGCCCCTGAGGCGGGGTTGGATGCGGAGCCTCGGCCAAATCGGCGGCCGGCGTCAGGTCGCCGCAGAGCGGATCCCTCGCTGAACCGGCCACGTCCGCAAGGAGAACGATGCTGCTTTTGAGAGACGAAGCGATCCGCGAGGCGATGGACTCGGTCAACGTGATCGATGGACTGGAGCGTACGTTGTCGCGGCCGGTCAGCGGTGCGCTGCACCTGCCACCGCGAATGACGATCGAGGATGATCGCTCGGGCGGGTTCCTGCGGCTGATGCCCTGCATCGCATATGACACCGGATACGCCGGCTTCAAGGCGATGAACATGCACCCGGATTCCGGAGTGCGTTACGTGATCGCCTTGATCTCCCTGCGCGACGGCGAGCTTGTCGCGATGCTCGACGCTGACTGGATAACCGCCTTCCGGACCGCCGCCACGGCTGCGATCGCTGTCCGCCACCTCGCGCCGCGCAACACGGAGACGCTGACGGTGATTGGCTCCGGCACGCAGGCCCGCGCGTTGCTGGAGGCGACCGTGCAAACCCTGACGCCGCGTCAGGTGCTCGTCCACAGCCCGACTGCCGAGCATCGCGAGCGTTTTGCCGCGGAGGTTTCCCACAAGCTCAAGCTCGACGTCCTGGCGGTCGCCGACTCAGCCGCGGCGTTGGCTGCCGCCGACGTTGTGTTGAGTGCTTACCGTGCGGGCAAGACGCCAGTCATTGACGGCGACGCGACACGCCCGGGCGCGCTGGTGTGCGGCATCAGCTCCGTGCGTCCTGAGAACCGCGAGGTCGACATCTCGTTGTGGCGCAACAGCCGCGTGGTAGTTGACGACCTGGAGCACGTGCGCCAGTCCGGCGACGGGCGCGTGGCGGCGGCCGCGGGTCTTGCCGAGCCGGCGGACGTCGCCGAGCTCTGGCAGCTGCTCCAAGATCCCCGCCGCGGGCGGCGCGCGGAGGATGAGCGCGTGCTGTTCAAGTCGGTGGGCACCGCCGAGCAGGACATCGCGCTGGCGGCTCTGGTGATGGATCAGGCGCGCACGCTCGGGATCGGCGAGCGGATCGACAACTTCCCGGCGCTGCGACCGATTCAGAACGGGCGCAGGCCCACCGAAAAGGCGCCCACGGCCGGCTGAGCTATGCATGCTGGCCTTTGAGGCCAGCATGTTCGCGTCCCGGTTCTGACTAGCGCGCCTGTGGGCTTGCGGCGGCGGCTGCGCGGTTCCCGATCGCCTGCCAGGCGTCCAGGTCGTTGATCTCGTTGCGTCCGGAGAAGGAAACCAGCGACACCGGTGCTCCCTCGGTGGTGCCCTCCGCGCGCAGGTGCCCATAGAGGGAGCTGAGCGCGTGGGTTACCGTGCGCACGGCCGCGGTCGGATACAGCACGACGCTGAAGCCGAGCTCGGCGTACTGAGTCAGGGGGAGCTGTGGCGTGCGACCGCCCTCGACCACGTTGACCAGCGTCGGGGCACTGATCGCGCTGGCCACCTCGCCGAGTTCCGCGACGCTCTCGGGGGCCTCCACGAAGATGATGTCGGCGCCGGCCTCCGCGTAGCGGCGCCCGCGGTCTATGGCCTCCTCGAGCCCGTGAACCGCGCGCGCGTCAGTCCGGGCGATGATCACGAAGTCGCCGTCACCGCGCGCCTCGGCGGCCGCATAGAGCTTCTGGAGCATCTCCTCGGCGCTGGTCACTGACTTGCCCGCGAAGTGCCCGCAGCGCTTTGGGTAGGTCTGATCCTCCAATTGGATGGCGGCCACACCGGCTGCCTCCATCGCCTTGACGGTGTATGCGACGTTGACCGCGTTGCCAAAGCCGGTGTCGCCGTCACAGACGAGCGCCAGCTCGGTGACGGCGGTGATGCGGCGCGCCTGCTCAATGATCTCGGCGCCGCTCAGCAGTCCGATGTCGGGCAGGCCCAGCAGCGTCATGGCCGTCGCGGAGCCGGACAAGTAGCCGACATCAAAGCCGGCGCGCTGGGCGAGGCGTGCGCTGAGCGCGTCGTGCAAACCGGGGAGCAGCAGCGGCGTACTTTGGGCCATGGCATCGCGCAGACGGCGTCCTGGTGTTCCGCTTGGCGCCAAACCTAACCTCCAGAATCGATGTCGGATACAGTATTCAGTCTACCTGGCGTCTACCGTATCCGTTATCCTCGGGAGCAATCAATATGAGCGCATCCAAGACACAGCTCGTCCCGCGTGAATCGCTCTCTGACGCCGTCTACGAGCGCCTGCGCGACGCGATTCTGGCGGGCGAGATCGAGGATGGCTCCCGCTTGAGCCAGGTCCAGCTTGCCACCCAATACGGCGTCAGCCGGATCCCGATCCGCGAGGCGTTGCGGCGCCTGCAGGCTGAGTCGCTCGTGGTGGCCACGCCGTACCACCCCTTCGTCGTGCGCAAGATCTCGGTCGAGCAGGTCGTCGAGCTGGTCGATGTGCGCGTAGCGCTCGAGGACCTGGTGCTCGCGCGCCGCGAACCCTTTACGCCTGAGGACATCGTTGAGCTACGCAAGATCAACCAGAAGATGATCAAAGCCAAGGGGCGGGACGCGTGGTTCCCGCTTGACCGCGCCTTTCATCGCCGCCTGGCCGGTTCCAGCACGCTAATCATCGAGATGATCGAGGACATCCGGGACCGCGTCCGCAGATACTCGGACAGCATGGTCTCAGCCAAGCCCGGCCGCCAGGCCGCGACCGA
>JAFMRN010000301.1 GCA_017354065.1 Solirubrobacterales bacterium | reverse complement strand
CCACGGCCGCCATCAACGCGACACGCTTCAGGTTCACGGATGCTGCAAACGACAGAGGACCCGGCAAAGTTGCGAGGAGCCTACAGAACGCGGTCAGGAATCGACCAGGCCCGACGGTAATCTGACTTGCGGTGCCTAAGTTCGAGTTAGACGCGAAGTACGCGCCCACGGCGGACCAGCCCGCCGCGATCGCTTCCCTGGCGGAGGGGATCAACAACGGGGAACGCGGGGTGACGCTGCTCGGGGCCACCGGCACCGGCAAGACGATGACGATGGCGGCCACGATCGAGGCTGTCCAGAAGCCGGCGCTGATCCTGGCGCACAACAAGACGCTGGCCGCCCAGCTCTGCAATGAGTTCCGGTCCTACTTCCCGCGCAACGCGGTCGAGTACTTCGTCTCCTACTACGACTACTACCAGCCGGAAGCGTATGTGCCGAGCAAGGACCTGTACATCGAGAAGGACTCGGCCATCAACCAGGAGATCGACCGGCTCCGTCACGCGGCCACGGCGGCGCTGTTCGCGCGGCGTGACGTGCTGATCGTGGCCAGCGTGTCCAGCATCTACGGGCTCGGTTCACCCGAGGTCTACGACGAGAACCTGCAGGTGATCCGCAAGGGCGAGATGATCGACCGGGACAAGCTGCTGCGCAAGCTGGTCGGGATCCAGTACACGCGCAACGACACCGCGCTCGCGCGCGGGTCCTTCCGGGTCAGAGGGGAGACCCTTGAGATCTGGCCCGCGTACGCGGAGACCGCCTACCGGATAGTGCTGTTCGGGGATGAGGTGGAGCACCTCCAGCACTTCGACAGCGTCACCGGGGAGCTGGTCGAGGACGACCTGGAGCACGTCGCGATCTGGCCCGCCAGCCACTACAACGTGCGTGAGGGCTACATAGATGATGCGGTCGGCCAGATCGGCAGGGAGCTGGAGGAGCGCACCGCGGAGCTGGAGAAGGACGGCAAGCTGCTGGAGTCCCACCGGCTCAGGCAGCGCACCCAGTACGACATGGAGATGCTCCGGGAGATGGGCTTCTGCTCCGGGATCGAGAACTACAGCCGGATCCTGGACGGGCGCAAGCCGGGCGAGCGCCCCTACTGCCTGATCGACTACTTCCCGGACGACTTCGTCTGCTTCATCGACGAGTCCCATCAGACCGTGCCCCAGCTCGGCGGCCAGTTCGAGGGTGACCGGTCGCGGAAGCAGACGCTGGTCGACTACGGCTTCCGGCTGCCTTCGGCGATGGACAACCGGCCCCAGACCTTTCAGGAGTTCCTGTCGATCACACCGCAGATGGTGTTCGTGTCGGCCACGCCCGGCGAGTACGAGCGCACCCACAGTGCGCGGATAGTCGAACAGATCGTGAGGCCGACCGGGATCGTCGACCCGAAGATCGAGGTGCGCGAGACCAAGAACCAGATCGACGATCTGATGAACGAGGTCCGGGTTCGCTCCGAACGTGAGGAGCGGGTCCTGATCACGACGCTGACCAAGAAGATGTCGGAGGATCTGACCGACTACCTGCTGGAGATGGGCTTCCGGGTCCGTTACCTGCACTCGGAGATCGACACGCTGGAGCGGATCCAGATCATCCGCGAGCTGCGGCTCGGCGAGTTTGACGCGCTGGTCGGGGTGAACCTGTTGCGTGAGGGGCTCGACTTGCCGGAGGTTTCGCTGGTCGCGATTCTGGACGCCGACAAGGAGGGCTTCCTGCGCGGGGCCACCAGTCTGATCCAGACGATCGGGCGCGCGGCGCGCAACGTGGACGGGCAGGTGCTGATGTACGCCGACAAGCAGTCAGACGCGATGAAGGCCGCGATCGAGGAGACCGACCGGCGCCGCGAGATCCAGCTCGCCTACAACCGCGAGCACCAGATCAAGCCCGAGTCGATCACCAAGGGAATCTCGGATATCGCCGAGTTTCTGCAGTCCGAGTCGAAAGTGCCGAAAACGAGGCGATCGCGCAAGCGCGCGGCGGACGCCCTGCCACCGGCGGAAATCGAGAAGACGATTGTGTCTCTTGAGGAGGAGATGCTGGCCGCGGCCGAGGATCTCCGGTTTGAATACGCCGCAAAACTGCGTGATGAGATCCGGGAGCTGCGCCAGCAGCTAGATATGGGTCTCGCTGAAAGGCCTGCTGTCGGGTAGTCTTTCGCCCGTGGCGTTAGAACGAACGAACATTGAAAAGAAAGACTTTCCGATCGGCCGCCGCGGGTATGACCCCGAGGCCGTCGACGCGCATCTCAGCCAGATTGCGGCTGACGTAGAGGCGCTCAAGAGCGCTCACCGGCAGCGTGGGGACACGATCGCTGCCAACGCATCGAAACAGGTGCAGACGATCCTGGCCGCCGCCGAGCAGAGTGCCGCGGCGATCACGACCCAGGCCGAGGATGAGGCCAAGGGCATCCGTGATGAGGCCAACAAGGAGGCCGAGTCCACCCGCAAGGACGCTCAGTCCCAGGCACGCGACCACGTCGGCAAGGTCTCGGAGTCGACCAACACGATGCTCCAGCGCCTCGACGCGATGGAGAGCGAGCTGTCCGCTCTGATCGAGTCACTGCGGACCGGGTCCAACCGGCTCAACGCCGACCTCCATCTGCTGGAGACGAACCTCGCGGACGTCAAGACATCTGTGGGGGCCAACCAGCACCAGTTCCAGCCGGACGAGCCCGCGGGTACGTCGGGAAACGCGCAGGCGTCGGGGTCAACGGGCGCGAGCGAGGGTAACTCGCCCGCGGGATCGACCGCGACGCAAACGACGCAGGAGCCAGCCGGCGCGGGAACCGCGGCGGCACCCAAGCCTGCGTCGGGATCAGAGTCATCAGGGTCGCAGTCCGGCTCGGGTCAGTCAGGGTCCCAGTGGGCGACTCCGCCTGCCGGCTCCACACAGGGTTCGACCCAGCAGGAGTCCTCGGCGGGGTCAGCGGCTCCGGCACAGGGCTCGGAGGCGCCGACGGCCGTACACCTGTCTGAGTCCAAGCCTGCGGAGTCCAAGGGCAACGGGGCGCCAGGCTCGAGTCAGGGCTCGTCGGGCTCCGGCGCGGGCGCGGCGGCTGCGGGTGGCGCGGCAG
>JAFMRN010000300.1 GCA_017354065.1 Solirubrobacterales bacterium | reverse complement strand
GATCGCCGGCGGGCGCGGGCGCCGCGCGCTGGTCAACCGCCCGACCCTGTCCCAGAGCTTTGAACAGCACGTGTCCTTCAGCGTTTGGGCAGCGCGGGCCGGTCACACCCCCGGCGCGCGCACGCTGGAGCTTGCGCGCCGCCCGGCTTCCGCCGCCGTGGCCGCCGCGCTGGAGCTGAAACGCGGCGCACAGGTGTACGAGTACCAACGCCTGCGGCTGCTCGACGGCGAGCCGGCGATGATCGAGGTCGCGGCCTTCATCGAGCCGGTGGGGCGGCTGCTGATGGACTTCGACCTGGACGTCGGCTCCGTCTATGAGCAGCTGGCCGAGCGTGGGATCGAGTTCGCGGAGGCCCACCAGACGATCTCCGCGACGGCCGCGACAAGTTCTCAGGCCGAGCTGCTGGCCGTGCCGCGGCGCTCACCGCTGCTGGAGGTCCGCCGCCACGTGTTCGATCCCGCCGGCACGCCGATAGAGCTGTCCTATGACAGCTACCGCGGTGACACCTTCACCGTCAGCCTGCACAACCGCGTCAGCGTTGAGCGCGCCGGCGTCTCACTGTCCGCCTCAGGCGGCTGACAGCAGCTCCTCCAACACGGTCTCCGCGAAGCCGAGCGACAGCGTCATCCCCAGGCCGACCACGTTCTGGACCACGCGGACGCCGGGCATCGGCGCGGATACGTGAAAGGGCTCGTCCCCCTCCGGGATGCTGGTGTAGATCCCCTGCCAGCGTTCACGGACCTCCAGGTCCGCGACGCCGAGCAGCGCTGCCGCTTCAGCCAGGAGCGCACTGTCCAGGTCTTCGCGTCGGAAGCAGTCCAACGTCTCGCCGTAGGTGTGGCTGTCACCGATGATCAGGTCGCCGTCAGGCAACTGGGTGATCAGCAGGTGGATGCCGGCGGCGAGATACTCGGGCCGCTCCCTCTGCAAGCGTGCACGCAGCGCCGCTGCCGCCGGCCGCTCGGCAAAGCCCGGGTATCGGATCAGGCTGAGGCCGGTCGCGATCGCCGGGTCGTACCTACGCCCATGCGGCGCCGCGACCCGCAGCATCTGTAGGGCACAGCGGGTCAGCTCCTCTGAGCCGGCGCGCAGCTCTGCTGGCAGCTCCCGATAGTCCGGTCCCGGGCAGACGATGACCTGTTCGGCGGCCAGCGTTTGGTCACCGGCGTGAACGAGCCCGGGCTCGACCGCATCAACCCGCGTGTTCCAGAGGATCGCGTCATCGCCGAGCAGCGCCGCCAGCGCGGCGACCGCGTCCCGCGGGTTCACGCGCAGGTCAAGGCCTGAGTGCAGGCCGCCGAGTAGACCGTCCGGGTTGACCGGGACGAGCTCACGGACCTGTTCTGCGGTCAGCATGCGCATCTCCCTGGCGGGGTCTTGGGCGGTCTGCTCCAGGACCGCCAGCTCATCTTCCGCGCGGGCTATGACCACTGATCCCGCCTGTGTCACGCCGGCTTGAGCCGCGAGCTCCAGCCAGCGCTCGCGCGAACGCAGCGCGTATTCAAAGCTCGCGCCGTCTCCCTGGCCGCCGACAAAGACGTGTCCGAAGTTGCGGACGCTGGCGCCCACGGCGCGCGCGTCACGGTCGAGCACGAGCACCGATAATCCCCGCCGGCGCGCCTCCAGCGCGTGGGCAAGACCGACGATCCCGGCCCCCACCACGCACACGTCGATTTCCCGGAACTCGGACATCTTGTATTGACACCATATCTTCCCGATGCCCAACTTGTATAGTCATGTTTCGCCGCCCGTGGAGACCTTCAGCGCAAACGGACGTACCTACCGGAAGCCACGCCGCCCGACGCTCGCGATCTGCGCGGACGGCTGGGATCCCGCCTACATCGAGCATGCCTTCGCGCATGGCCTGATGCCGCGACTGGCAGCTGCGCGCGTCCGCACCCAGGCGCGGGCGCAGGTACCGACCTTCACGAACCCCAACAACGTCACGATCGTGACCGGCGTGAGCGCCGCTGACAACGGCGTGGCCGGCAACCACTACCGCCAGGCCGGTCGCGAGCTACAGGTCACGGACCCGAGCTTCCTGACGGCTGAGACGATCCACGCCGCGGCCCAGGCCGCCGGCGTCGGCGTGTTGTGCGTGACCGCGAAGGACAAGCTGCGGGCGTTGCTCGCCTACGGCGGCGTGCCGGCCTTCAGCGCCGAGAAGGCTCATGAGCAGACCCTGGCTGACGGACGCCCCGTGATCGAGGCGGCCGGACTGGGAGCGAACCCCGGCATCTATGACTGGCGCCTGTCCGTCTACACCGTCGATCTGGCCGTCGCCCTGGCCGGGGTGCTGGACGCGAGGCTGGTGTACGCGTCGCTGACCGACTTCGTCCAGCACTCCGCAGCCCCCGGTGAGCAGCTTTCAGACGACTTCTACCGGACGATCGACAGGTCGATCGGCGACGCGCTGGACGCCGGGTTCGTGGTCGGCCTGGTCGCCGACCACGGGATGAACGCCAAGCCCGATGTGCGCTTTCTTGACGATGAGCTGTCCGCGGGCGGGGTCCGTTCCCACCACACGTTGTGCCCGATCACCGACCCCTACGTCGCCCACCACGCGGCGCTCGGCTCGCTCGCGTGGGTCCACCTCGACGATCCGAGCGAGCTTGACCGCGCGCGTGGCGCGCTGGCAGCGTTGCCCGGCGTTGAGGCGGTGCTGGACCGCTCAGCGGCAGCGCAGGCCTTCGAGCTGCCGGCCGAGCGGATCGGCGACCTGGTTGTGCTCGGCGACAAGCACACGGTCCTCGGGAAATCCGCGGCCGCCCACGATCTCAGCCAGCTGCACGGGACGCTCCGCTCCCACGGCGGCCTGCATGAGCGCCGCGTGCCGCTGATCATCAGCCACCGACTGAGCGACGACGCGCTGGCCGGCCGGGAGCTGCGCAACCGTGACCTCCACGACCTGCTGTTGAACCACCTGGCATGAGGGTGCAGAACCCCTACACCGGGGAGTCGGTCGCTGAGGTCCCGCTGTCGAGCCGGGAGCAGATCCGCCACGCGCTGGATGCCGGGGCCGCCTATACCAACGCGTTGTCACGCCACCAGCGCTCGCAGATCCTGTTCGCGGTGGCCGAGCTAATAGCCGG
>JAFMRN010000008.1 GCA_017354065.1 Solirubrobacterales bacterium | reverse complement strand
CCGGGCTCGAACAGCAGCGTGTTGGCGGCGCCGATCGCGTCCGCGCGCCCGGAGCGCTCAGCAGCCAGTCCCAGCGCCGCCTGCTTGTGCGGGATCGTCACGTTGACCCCCCGGAATCCGACGCGCGCCAGCCCGCCCAGCGTCTCGGCCAGCAGCTCCGGCAGCACCGGCAGGTGCTGGTAGCGCCAGTCACCCAACCCGACCGCGCCGAGCGCGGCGTTCTGCATCGCCGGTGAGCGGCTGTGGGCCACCGGCCAGCCCAGCACGCCCAGCCTCACCCGCTGGATTTGCAGTACGCGGCGCCTTGGACACCGCGCGCGGCCACGGCCTTCTTGTAGGCCGCCGACCAGCCCTGGAACTGCTGGTAGTTGTTGGTGAAGGCCAGCGCTCCGTTGCCGCAGACCTTGACGATGAAGTACACGTCCTTGGTCGGCACGGGATGCGCGGCGGCCTGGATCGCGCGCAGGTCCGGGCTGTTGATCGGCGTCGGCGGCAGCCCCTTGTGCAAGCGCGTGTTGTACGGGGAGTTGATCTTCAGCTCAGAGGCGGACAGGTTGCCGCTGTAGTCGTGGGTCGCATACGCGGTGGTGGTGTCGAGCCCGAGCGTCATGCCGACGTGCAGCCGGTTGTAGATCACGCCCGCGACCTTCGGCAGGTCGGCCGGCCGGTCGGCCTCCGCCGCCAGCAGTGAGGCGACCTTCAGGACCTCGTAGTCGCTCAGATGGTGGGCGTGCGCCCAGGACATGTCGACGGTCTTGAACTTCGCCTTGAACTCGGCCAGCTGGCTGGCGATCAGCGTCTTGGCGCTAGCCGGCGGCTTCAGTGAGTAGGTGTCCGGGTACAGGAACCCTTCCAGTGATGTGGTCCCGGCCGGCGCGCCGTAGGCCTTCGGCGAGAGCAGCGAGGAGCGCTGGGTCTCGGCCAGGTAGTTGCCCTTGACCCCCTGGTTGGCGAGCCGCTTGCTGAGCTGCCAGCGCGACTCATTCGGCGCGACGGTGATGCTGGTGCCGGCCGCGGCGCCCGGCGAGCTGGTCAATACCTTCAACGCGGCGCTGTAGGACATGCCGTGCGCGAGCGTGAAGTTCCCCGCACGCAGGTGGTCGCCGGACAGCTCGGCGCGCAGCTTGAAGAAGAACCCGGATGCGATGACGCCCTTGCGTGCCAGCAGGTTGCCGACCGCCGAGGTGCTCTCAGCGGGAATGTCGACGCTTACTCGGCCGGACCCGGAGCCGGTGAAGGGCTGGAACAGCGAGCCGAGGAACCAGATCACGACGACCGCGGCTAGCGCGAGCGTTCCGAGCAGGCCGAGCGCGACGAAGCGGCGCCGGCGTTGAACGCCCGCTGACACGCTGCGCGCTCTGTTTCGACGGCGGGCCGTGCCTGAAAGCTCCGAAGGTCGCGCACCGGCGCCCGCCGGCGAGGATCGCCAGGCCGAGATGTACCCGTCCGCATCCGGTGCGGACGCCCGCTCAGCGGTGCCGCCGTCATCCCAGTCGGAGAAGCCCCAGTCGTCATAGTCGCTGTCTGCCGCGTAACGGCGCGGGTAGTCAGTGCTGCTCATGCCCTGCTGACGTTCGCCATTGGTGCTCCTCGCATTGAACGCTGGAACCTAACGGATGGACTTGACGGCAACCCGACAGGCCGGGCCTTAGCGCTGAGAATCCAACCAACCGGAAAGCAGGTGCGCCGCGGCGCGCGAATCCTCGTCAGCACGCACGCTGACCCCGGATCCGTCACGTTGGGCCAAGCGCGTGGTAAAGCGCTCGTCGTAGAGCTCGACTATAACGTCCAAGCGCCTGTGCCGGAGCCTTTTTTCCAGGACGGCCGCGAACTCACGCGCCTCCCGGGTCTGATCCGAGTCCTCGCCGCTCAGCGACAGGGGCAGGCCGACAACCACACGATCCACATCCAGCTCGGCGATCAGCGCCAGCAGCTTTCCCTGCCCCTGGCGCGATCCCGGCTTCGAAACGGCCTCCAGCGGCGTCGCCAGCACGCCGGTCGGGTCGCTGATCGCAACGCCACAGCGGGCGCTGCCGTAATCAAGCGCCAGAACCCGCAAGCGCCGCGCGGATCGCTTCGTGCGCAACGGTCAGCGCGTCAGAGAGCTTGCTGACGTCACGCCCGCCAGCCCGCGCGGCGGTCGGCTTCCCGCCACCGCCACCGCCGACCTCGGCCGCGGCGACCTTGACCACGTCCCCGGCCTTCACGCCGCGCTCGACCAGCGCCGGTGCGACGGCCGCGACCAGCTCAACCTTGCCGTCGCCGGGCGCGCCGAGCACCACAGCGCCGTCGAGCTTGGACTTCAGCTGGTCCGCCAGCGCCGCCAGCGCCGCGCCGCCGATGCCCTCCACGGTGGTGACGATCAGCTTCGCGCCGTCCAGCTCCTCGGCCTTGGCCAGCAGCCCGTCGAGATCCGCCTCAGGGGTGGTTGTGGCGGCCTTTGAGGCCGCCTTCTCGAGTTGCTTCACCTTGGCCCGCAGGCCCTTGGCCTCCTCAACCAGGTTCTCCGGCGTGACCCGCAGTTCCCGCGCGGCGTCGACCGCCGCCCGGTCGTGGGCGCGCAGCAGCGCCACCGCCTCGGGACCGGTGACGGCCTCGATCCGGCGCACGTTCGCGGCCGATGAGGTCTCCGACAAGATCCGGAACACGCCGATCGCCGCCGTGTTGGCGACGTGCGTGCCGCCGCACAGCTCGCGGCTGAAGGAGCCGTCACCGACCTCGACCATGCGCACGATGTCGCCGTACTTCTCACCGAACAGCGCCATCGCACCCAGGGCCTTGGCCTGATCCAGGGTCGTCGTCAGCGCGCGCACCGGGTAGGCACCCAGCACCCACCGGTTGACCTGGTCCTCGATGTCGTCCAGCTCGTCGGCCGAGACGGCCTGGGGGTGGTTGAAGTCAAAGCGCAGCTTGTCCGGGCCGACGTAGGAGCCGGCCTGGTGGACGTGCTCGCCGAGCCGGGCGCGCAGCGCAGCGTGCAGCAGGTGCGTGGCGGTGTGGTTGGCCTCGGTCGCGTGCCGTGCCGCGGGGTCGACGACCGCGCGGACCCGGTCGCCGACCGCGAGGCTGCCGCTGATCCGCAGCACCTGATCGTCACCGAGCCGGAACACGTCCTCAACGCCGGCGCCGTCGACGCTGCCGGCGTCTGCGATCTGACCGCCGCCAGTGGCATAGAACGGCGACTCGAGCAGCTTCACGAGGTCACCGTCGACCGCGCCGACCGTGGTCTCGAGCGCCGTGCTTGCATACCCATGGAACTCGGTAGTGAACCCGGCCGCCGCGGCGAACTCCTCCACGCGCTGGCGGTCGGCCCCCTTGCCGGCGAACTTCGCGGTCTCCCGCGCGCGCCGGCGCTGCTCTGACATCAGCCCCTCAAAGCCCTCCTGGTCGACGCCGAGATCGTGCTCGGCGGCGATCTCGAGCGTCAGGTCGACGGGGAAGCCGTGCGTGTCGTGCAGCAGGAAGGCGTCATCAGCGCGGATCCCCTCATCGCCGTTGTCCTTGGCGCGCGCGATCAGCTCGTCCAGCAGCCGCGAGCCCTGCTCGAGCGTCTTTCCGAAGCTCTCTTCCTCAGCGGCGAGCCACTTGGAGATCGTTTCGCGGTGCTCGGCGATCCGCGGGTAGGCGTCCGCCATCAGCTCGGTCACGACGCCCTGGTAGCGCGACAGGAAGCCGGGGTCGAGCCCGAGGGTCTGGCGGCCCTGCAGGATCGCGCGGCGCATGATCCGGCGAAGCACGTAGCCGCGGTGCTCGTTGGAGGGCACCACCCCCTCCGAGATGATGAAGGTCATCGCGCGCGCGTGGTCGGCGAGGATCCGCAGCGCGCGATCGACCTCGGCGTCACCGGACTCATACCGGCGGCCCGAGAGCTGCTCACCGAGCGCGACCAGCGGCGCGAACTGGTCGGTTTCGAACACCGTTTCCTTGTTCTGCAGGATCGCGGCGAGCCGGTTCAGCCCCAGGCCGGTGTCGATGTTCTGGGCGGGCAGCGGCGTGACCTTGTTCGGCGGGTCCTGGTTGTACTGCATGAAGACGAGGTTCCAGAACTCCAGGAAGCGCCGGTTCTCCCCGCCGGGCAGGTCGTCTTCTGAGCCGAACTCCAGGCCGCGGTCGAGGTACAGCTCGCTGTCAGGGCCACACGGCCCGGTGGCCCCGGACTCCCAGAAGTTCTCCTCGCGCGGGAGCTCGATGATCCGCTCACGCGGGACGCCGACGTCCTGCCACATCTCGATCGCGTCCTGGTCGGGACCGAGGCCCAGCTGCTCGTCACCGCCGAACACCGTCACCCAGATGTCCTCCCCGTTGAGACCCAGGCCGTGGCGGGACAGGTCCCAGGCGAACTCGATCACCTCGCGCTTGAAGTAGTCGCCGAAGCTGAAGTTGCCGAGCATCTCGAACAGGGTCAGGTGTCGCGCGGTGACGCCGACGTTCTCAATGTCCTCGGTCCGGAAAGACGGCTGGCAGGTGGTCAGGCGCTTGGCCGGCGGCCGCTCGGTCCCCGCGAAGTACGCCTTCAGCGGGTGCATCCCCGCGACCACGAACAGCGCCGACTTGTCCTGGGCCGGCGGAATCAGCGATGCGCCGTCCTGGCGCGCATGCCCCTTGGACTCGAAGAACTCCAGGAACGTGCTGCGGATCTGGTCGGAGGTCATCGCCATGCGCGCGAGTCTATTGGCGCGCGGCGATCGTGGCCCAGCCGATGATCAGCTCGTCGTCCATCAGCGCGGCGAGCTGGCCGGGGGCGGCGCCGGACATCGGCTCCTCCAACTCCAACTCGGAGCCGTCCAGGCGGGCGGCAAGCGACTCTGAGCGGTAGCGCAGCTTCACGCGGTTCACGCGCGCGCCGTCGCGGTGCAGGCGCAGACCGCGGACGCGCACGCGCCGAGTCTCCAGCGCCTCCCGCGGGCCGACCACGAGACGGTTGTGCACGGCGTCCTTGTCGAGCACGTACAGCGCATGGGCGTGGCCGCCGAACCCGCGGCGCTGGCCGACGGTGTAGAGCTCGTGCCCGTCGTGGCTGCCGAGTACGGTGCCTTCGCGGTCGACGATCTCCCCGGGCTCGGGCCCGGTGGCATGGCGCCTGAGGAAGCTCGCCCGGTCGGTCCCGGCCAAAAAGCAGAGGTCCTGGGAGTCGGGCTTGGCCGCGACCGGGAGCTTGGCCTTTGTGGCCAGCTCCCGGACCTGAGTCTTGTGCAGGTCCCCCAGCGGGAAGTGCAACCGCGCCAGGGACTCGGGCGCGAGCGCCGCCAGCATGTAGGTCTGATCCTTGCCCGGGTCGGCGGCGGCGCGCAGCAGCCCGTCCTCGACGCGCGCGTAGTGGCCGGTCGCGAGCGTCGCGGCACCGAGCCGGCCGGCCAGCTCCAGCATCGCGTCGAGGCGCACATGCCCGTTGCAGCCGACACACGGGTTGGGCGTCTCCCCGGCGCGGTAGGCGGCGATGAACGGGTCGACCACCCCCTGACGGAACTGGTCGGCCAGGTTCAGCGTGAAGTGCGGGAGGCCCATGTCGTGGGCGAGCTTGCGCGCCTGGGAGACCGCCGATGCCGAGCAGCAGCTGCCCTCCCCGTCGTTCTGCTCATCGCGCCACAGCTCGAGGGTCACCGCCGCGGTGTCGCCCTGCTCGGCACAGAGCATCGCGGCCACGGCGGAGTCGACGCCGCCGGACATCGCGACCAGGGTGCGCCGCCCATCTTGGGGGGCCTCAAAGGCCCCCATCTCATAAGCCAGTGTGCCGAGCGTCCGTGCCAGCGCGTCGGCCGCGACGTCAGCCGCGTGGTACTTGCCCGGGGACAGGCCGCCGAGTTCGGCGTCGATCTGCTTTGAGCCGATGCGGGCTGCAGCGATCAGGTCCAGGCCGACCACCATCGACACCGCCGCGCTGGCCGCCGCGGTGGTCGCGCCACAGCCCTCGGCGGTGAAGCCGGCGTCGGTGATCGTCTGGCCGTCGGTCGCCAGCGACATGCGGACGCTGTCGCCGCAGACGCCACCCTCGGCCGTGATGGTTACGCCCGGGAGGTGGCCACGGCCCTGGGGCGAGTTCAGATGGTGTTCGAAGACCTCGGCGTCCACGCAACTTCAAGGTAGCGAGCCGGTTAATAGATGACGCGAACTTTACGGAGGGGAGACATGCGCAAGGCAGCACTGGTCGTCGCGGCAGCGGGGATCTTCGCAACGCCGGCCGCCGCCAGCACCGGACGCTTCTATCAGGTGCCGGTCAACGACAAGCTCGGCGGCAGCCACGTCGCGGTGACCGGCGACGGCACGGTCTGGGTCAGCGACGGGAAGTCCGCCGTGGTCAGGCTCGACAAGTCAGGGGCACAGAGCGTGATTCAGCTTGGCAACACCACTGGCACGCTGTACGCCGAGCCGGACAATTCCGTGTGGGTCTCCGAGTGGGGTGCGCTCGCGCACCTCAGCGCCGGCGGCCAGGTGCTCGCCCAGATCAGCCTCCCTGGCGGGGGCGATCACACCCCCGGCGCGTTCGCGACCGGCGCCGACGGTGCGTTGTGGTTCACGGCCACGCGCAAGGGCGTGATCGAGCGGCTCGACCCGTCCAGCAACCGGGTGACCGAGTACCCGGACGGCGAGTCCGACCCGAACCTGTTACCCAGCGGGCTGGCCACCGGGTCGGACGGACGCCTGTGGTACACGGTGACGGGGAATGAGGGCGGCTACCCCAAGGGGGCGGTCGGCGCGATCAGCACCAACGGCAGCGCCAGTATCTACAAGGCCAGGACGCCGACTCAGGGCACCGATGTGACGGCGGCCAACGGCTCGCTCTGGTACTCCGCGGGCGGCAGCTATCCGCTGACGCGGCTGGTACCGGGCAACCCGCCAACGACCTCAGTCTTCAAGCCCAAGCAAGGCCCTGACAGCCCGAACGTCGCCGACACGGTCCTCGCCGGCCCGGATGGAACCCTGTGGTTTCCGGGCATGGGTCAGATCGGGTCGGTCTCACCAAACGGCAGCGCCACCCTGTACGGGAAGGCCAACGGCTGGAGCACCGCGGTGGTGTCGCCGGCGGCGGCGGTCGCACCGGACAAGACCGTCTGGCTGATTCACAACACGACGCTCGAACACCTGATCCCGACCGCGCCGCTGCCCTGCGTCGTCCCGAACGTAACCGGTGAGGGTCCGGCACAGACGGCCGCCGCTCTGAAGAGCGCGCACTGCCGTGAGCGTCACCCGAGGATCACCGGCCCGCGCGACACGCCGGTGATCGCGACCAAGCAATCGCCTGCTGCCAACGAGGTGATCGACCCGACACAGCCGGTCACGGTGACACTGCGGCGTGGTGTGCCCTCGGTGCTCAACCACTGTGACGTTCCCGGCGACCCGGGGTTCGGCGACTACTACAGGGAGCTGCGCCTGTCCTGCAAGCAGGCGCAGACGATCGACAGGCACGCGTTCGTGGCAGCGATGAAACGGCATTCGAGCCACTACCACAGTTACACCTGTACCGGTGTCCAGCGCCGTATGAACGTCCAGGGCGGCGACGGTTGGTCCCAGACCGTCACCTGCCGCGGGCGTGACGCCAAGCGCCGGCCCACTTACCTGCAGATCGTGAAGTACCTCTATGACCGGAACTGACGCTCGTGCGGCTATTTGGGCTTCGCGCTGAGGTCCATCCCAAACACGTAGGCTTCACGCAGCCTGTGCTTGGAGTCCTTGGCGCGGCAGTCGACGTAGCCACCGGGGTAGGTGATGTATTGGTAGGTCCGCTTGTCAAAGCGGCAGCTGAAGCTGTGGTAGCGGGCGCTGCCCTTCTTGTAGGCGGTCTTCCAAATCGCCTTGTCGAGCTTCGCCGCGTTCGCGCAGGTGACGCGCAGAACCTTGTTGTCCTCTGACTGTCGCCCACAGGGGATCAGCACGCCGCGCTTGGCGGTCAGCTTCACCTTCGTCCCAGGGTTCAAGAGGCTGTCGGCCTTCTTCGACTGAGTCCTAACCACGGCCGGCGTGTCCTTCGGTCCTGTGATCTTGGCCTCTGACACACCACAGTGGGCGGCCTTCAGCTCCGAGGTAGCCTTACTCGGAGACAGGCCCGTTACCGACGGCACCACGCATGGCTCGGCCGCGGTCGGATTCAGGCGCTCGACGATGGTCGGGTGCGATTTCGCGTCCAGAGCGATCGTCCAGATCGAACCGTCCGAGGTGACCGCCACGCGGCCGCTTTCGGGGTGGACGATCCCATTGGCGGAGCCATAGGTGA
Source organism: Solirubrobacterales bacterium (assembly GCA_017354065.1). Taxonomy (GTDB): domain Bacteria; phylum Actinomycetota; class Thermoleophilia; order Solirubrobacterales; family Solirubrobacteraceae; genus Palsa-465. The sequence goes on along the minus strand of JAFMRN010000008.1, from coordinate 10,638 downwards.
GCAGGCCGCCATTTGGGGCGATCTGCGAGATCTGCGAGCCGAAACCCACGTCCAGACTGTTGCCGACGGTGTACAGGGTGCCGTCCGAGCCGTTGACCATATCCTCGCTGTATCCCTCGTAGCCCCCGGCCTTTTGGGTGGCGCCGTCGGCCACGCCGGTCTTGGTGTCGCCAGACTCAGTTCCGGAACTCGGCGTCACGGACGCGATCCCCAGGGGCTCGAGTTCACCGTCACCGTCCATGAACAGCAGGCGTAGCGAACCCTGGTCGTTCAGGATCGGCCCGGTCGCCGGAGCGTCATATTTGCTGGCCGCACCGGCCGTGGTGATCGCCCCGATGTCATCGTCGTAGGGCACCGTGTACCACAGGCGACCGTCCGGGCCGGCCGCGATGCCGCTGGCGGGGTCGCTGTCACCGTCGGAGTATTCGCTCACCTGGTTGGTCGACGGGTCGATCTTGGCGATCTTCGAATCAGCGGACTCCGTGAACCAAACCGTCCCGTCGCTGGCCGTCGTGAAGCCGTTCGCGGTTCCCTTGCCGTCGGGGATCGGCACCTGTGTCACCTGGCCGGTGCTGGTGATGTGCGCCACCTCGCCGTTCTCGCCGAGCCACACCGAGTTGTCGGGGGCCGCGTACAGGATGTTTCCCTTCGGGCCGACGGGAATGCGCTGCTGCGGGCCGGTCGTCGGGATCTCGATCAGGTCGCTGCGGCCCGGGTCGCTGATCCACACGGTGCCATTCGGTGAGGCGACGATGTCACCGTACCGATCCTGACTGGTGGCATGTGTCACTTTTTCCGTATATAGACGTCCGGTCTTTGCTGCGGCTGCCGATGCGGCTGCCGGTGCGCCCGCGGTCATGACCATCGCCGTAACGGTTGTCAACAACGTCGTCCGTTTCACTATCCCCTGCCTGTTCGCGTCGGTTTTGTGTAAGAACGCGAACCGGACCCGAGCGCTGCGGCAGAAATCCGGTATGTCAGAGTTCTGCCATTTGCCGCGCGGCGCGGGCTGCTTGCGCAACTGTAGTCACGGCCACCGATCACCGGACCACGTCCGGGATGCACAACAGCCGTTGGCTAGTTAGGAGAGCCGAAGACCTCCGCTTCACGCAGCCGATGCTTGGATTCCCAGGCGCGACAGTCGACGTAGCCGTCGCGGTCGGCGTACGGAACATTGGCCATGTCGTTGGTGTTCTTCAGGTAGCGGCAGCTGAACGCGTGGTAGCGGGCCGTGCCGTGCTTGTGGGCGGTGTTCCAGATCGCTTTGCCGACCTTCGCCGCCTGGGCGCAGGTGACACGCAGCACCCTGTTCTCCTCGCCGGTCACGCGGCCGCAGGGAACCAGCACACCGCGTCCGACCGTCAGCTTCACCTTGGTGCCCGGGCTCAACACGGAGTTCGCCTTGCTCTTTTGCGCCGTCACCAGCGCCGGAGTGTCTGTCGGCCCGGTTACCTTGGACGCGACTTCACCACAATGGGCGGCCTTCAGTACGGACGCCGCTTTGCCGGGAGACAGGTTCGTGACCGGCGGCACCACACACGGCTCCGGCGCGTTCGGATCCAGATGCTCCACGATGTCCGGGTTTGATCTCGCCCCCTGAGCGATCAGCCAGATCGAGTTGTCCGGCGCGACAGCCAGCCGGCCGGACTCCCGGCGCACGATGCCGTTGGACCGGCCGTAGCGCGATTCGCCGCCGGTTGAGCTGATCGCCGCTATCTCCGAGCCGGATGCCGCCAAGCCGCCCTCGCCGACGGTGTAGACACTGCCGTCCGGGCCAGACACCAGATCCACGCTGTGCCTCGCGTTGCTGCCCTCTTGGCTTCCGCCACCGATCACGCCGAACCGGGTACCGCCGGAGGTGGTGCCGGAACTCGGCGCCACCGCCTCAACCCCAAGCGGAGCCGCCCCGTCGGTGAACACATAGTCACCGTCCATGAACAGCACCCGCAGCGAGCCCCGGTCGTTGACGATCGGCCCCAACGATGCATCCTGGTAGGTGCTGACCGCGCCGGCCGTGGTGATCGCCCCCAGCTCATCGTCGTTCGGCAGGCTGTACCACAAGCGGCCGTCCGGCCCGGCGGCGATCCCGCCGGCGGCGTGTGATACGCCGTCGGCGTACTCGCTCACTTGATTGGTCGACGGGTCGATCTTGGCGATCTTCGCGGCGGCGGATTCCGTGAGCCAAACGTCGCCGTCACTGCCCGTCGCCAACCCGTTCGCGGTCCCGCTGCCTCCGGGAATCGCAACCTGTGTCACCTGGCCGGCCGCGCTGACGTGTGCCACCGCACCGTTTTCAGCAAGCCACACGGTGCCGTCAGGAGCCGCATACAGAACGTTCGCGCCCGGACCGACCGGAATCCGCTGCTGAGCTCCCGTCTTCGGGATCTCGATCAGGTCGTCGCGTCCCGGATCGCTGATCCAGACGGTCCCGTTCGGTGAGGCGACGATGTCAGCGTAACGGTCCTGACCGTTTGCTTGTGTCACTTTTTCGGTGTATACGCGTCCTGGCTTGGCCGCGGACGCCGAGGCGGCCTCCGAAGTGCACGCCATCACGCCGATGCTCGCTGTAACGGCTGTCGCCAGGAGCGCCTGCCGCGATCCTGCTCTGGTCATGTCTGCCCACATGAGTTCCCTTCCCGCTGAGAAATCGCATCGACGCACTCTGAGACAAGCAACCGAACCGTAACGCGAACGGTCGGAGCGCGAGACCGCACCCGCCACCGGAGACCGCAACTTCAAATTCGCGGCCCAGTTAAACCCGTAACGGGCAAGCGGGACGCGAGTCAATAGAGGGGAAGCAAATGAACAGGGTAATGCGCCGGGGTCTCCCGGCGGCAGCGGCCGTGGCAGTCAGTGCCGCGATATGCGCTGGGCCGGCACTCGCCGGCACGGGCGTACCGGCGGCCAAGACAGGCCGCGTGTACCAGGTGACACTCAACGACCAGGTCAGCACGGCCAACCACGACGTGGCGGTTACCAGAGACGGGACGGTCTGGGTCAGCGACGGACACTCCGCGCTGGTCAGGATCGACAAATCCGGAGCCCAGAGCCTGGTTCAGCTGGGTAACGGCGTGCTGCAGGAATCCAGTCAGAGCAATGGGCCCGACGGATCCGCCGCGGCGGGCAAGTTGTATGCCGAGCCGGACGACTCCGTATGGGTCTCGGAGGTCGGCGCCCTGGCACATGTCAGCGCCGGCGGCCAGGTGCTGGACAAGATCAGCCTGCCGAGCGGGGTGGCGGACACGCCGGAGGCCTTCGCGACCGGCGCCGATGGCGCGCTGTGGTTCACGGCGGGCGACAAGGGCGTGATCGAGCGGCTCGACCCCTCCACCAATCAGGTGACCGAGTACCCGGACGGCATCGGCTCCGGCTACTGGGCGCCGAATGGGCTGGCCCTGGGAAGCGACGGGCGGCTGTGGTACACGCTGCCGGGGACATACGAGCCGGAGGAGAAGGGCTCGGTGGGCGCGATCTCCACCAACGGCACCGCCAGCGTCTACAACGCCAACCCACGCCCGTACGTTCCCGGCAGCATCACCGCGGCCAACGGCTCGCTGTGGTACTTCGGATACGGCAACCGGCCGCTGACGCGGCTGACCCCCGGAGCTGGTGGCGCGGCACCGAAGATATCGGCCACCTGGCCGGCACGCGGATTCCCGGTGGTTCCGGAGGACCTGGGCCAGAGCGTCGCCTCCCCGGCCGGCAGCCTATGGCTCCCGGGCAACGGGGGAATCACCTCGGTCTCGTCCAAGGGCAGCGCCGCCGCATACGGCAGAGCCAACGGTGTACCGACCAAGCAGACCTCGGAGGATGCGGCAGCGATCGCACCCGACCGAACCGTGTGGATGCTCGGGACGCTGGGCGAAAGCACGACGCTCGAGCACCTGATCCCAACCGCGCCGCTGCCCTGCGTCGTCCCGAACGTAACCGGTCAGGACGTCACGCCGGCAGACGCGAGTCTCAAGCGCGCACGCTGCAAGGAGACGCACGGAAAAATCTCAGGTCCGAGAGACACCCCGGCGATCGTCACCAAGCAGACCCCAGCGCCGAACGCGGTCACGGATACGAGCCAACCGGTGCAATTGACGATCAAACGCGGCGTTCCGTATGTGGCCAGCCACTGTGCGGTAGTCGGCGCCAACCAACCCGAAGACAATTCCTACACGGTCCTGCGCGTGACCTGCAAGGCGGCCCAAACCATCACCAGGAAGGTGTTCGCGGCGGCAATCAAGAACCACACGGCGCGCTACCACAGCTTCACCTGCACCGGCACCACCAAGAACCTGAACGTGTCCGATGCCGACGGTGAATCCAGCGTCGTGACCTGCCGCGGCAGCGACGCAAAGCACCGTCCGCGTTACCTGAAGATCACGGAGAACAGCTACTGGCGCTGAGAACCGGCGGCCCCGGCCTCTGGCGTCAGCTCGCTTGAGGCCGGGGCGCAGGCTGCTTGCGCAGCTGAAGCCCCAGCTCACGCAGCTGGAGGTCGTCGACCGAGGCCGGCGCCCCGGTCAGCGGGTCGGCGCCGGAGACAGCCTTCGGGAAGGCGATCACCTCACGGATGTTGTCGCGGCCGGCGAGGATCATCACCAGCCGGTCGATTCCCATCGCGATGCCGCCGTGGGGCGGCGCGCCGTACTTGAGCGCGTCGAGCAGGAAGCCGAAGCGCTGCTGGGCCTCCTCGGCGCCCAGGCCGATGATCTCGAACACGCGCTGTTGCACGGCCTGGTCGTGGATGCGAATCGAGCCGCCGCCGATCTCGTTGCCGTCCAGCACCAGGTCATAGGAGTCCGACTTGACCGCCGCGGGGTCTGAGAGGTCACTGTCCAGCGGCGCGGTGAAGGGGTGGTGCTCGGCGGTCCAGCCGCCGTCGCCGTCCGGGGTGAACATCGGGAAGTCGACGACCCAGTGGAGGTCGTGGCTGTTCTCTCCGATCAGGTCGAAACGCTGGGCCAGCTCCAGGCGCAGCGCTCCGAGCACCGTGCGGGCTGCTTGCTGCTCGTCGGCGACGATGAAGATCGCATCGCCTGTCTGTGCTGCCAGCGCTGTTTTGATCCCCTCGATCTCTTCGGGCTTGAGGAACTTCGCGATCGGCGAGCGGATCGAACCGTCGTCCTGGACGAAGCCCCAGACAAGCCCCTTGGCGCCGTAGGACTTCGCGAACTCGGTGAGGTCGTCCAGCGCGGAGCGCGGAAGCTCACGCTGGCCGGCGTTGATGCCGATCACGGCCGGTGCCTTGAAGACGTTGAAGTCGCTGTCTTTGACCGCGGGCTTGAGGTCTTTGAGTTCCAGGCCGAAGCGCCGGTCGGGGCGGTCGGATCCCCAGCGGCTCATTGCCTGCTCGTAGGTGATCCTGGGCCACGGGGCCTGTGGGACATCCAGGCCGTGCTCGCTGAACACGCGGCCGAAGACCGCCTCGAGCGTGCCGATCACGTCGTCGCGCTGGACAAAGCCCATCTCCAGGTCGAGCTGGGTGAACTCCGGCAGGCGGTCCGCGCGGCTGTCCTCGTCGCGGAAGCAGCGCACGATCTGGTAGTAGCGCTCCAGCCCGCCGATCATCAGCAGCTGCTTGAACAGCTGCGGCGACTGGGGCAGCGCGAAGAAACTGCCCGGCGTGTTGCGGGCGGGTACCAGGAAGTCACGCGCACCCTCGGGCGTTGACAGCGTCAGGAACGGCGTCTCGACCTCCAGGAAGTCCTGCTCATCCAGGGCGTCGCGGATCGTCTTGACGATCTTGTGGCGCAGGGTCAGCGCGTCACGCAGCGGCGCGCGGCGCATGTCGAGGGTGCGGTGCTTGAGCCGCAGGTTCTCATCCAGCGGGCCGTCATCGTCGACCTGGAAGGGAGGCGTGTCCGCGTCGGAGAGCACCTGCAGGTCGTTGACGCTGAGCTCTATCTCGCCTGTGGGCATGTGCGGGTTGACGTTCTCTGACTCGCGCTTGAGCACCGTTCCCCGGGCGCTGATCACGTCCTCTGAGCGCAGCTTGTGCGCCGCCTCGAAGCCCTGATATTCGGGGTGGAAGACGAGCTGGACGATCCCCGAGCGGTCGCGCAGGTCGATGAAGATCAGCCCGCCGTGGTCGCGACGGCGATGGACCCAACCAGCGACGCGAGCGCCATTGCCCGCGTCTTTGGCGCTCAGGGTGTTGGCCCACCGGTCACGGTAGGCGTTGGCTGCCAATGGGTGTTTCAAGATCGGTGTGTCCTCAGCACTTCAGCCACCGCGTCAGCGGGGCTGGCGAGCTCACGCTGCTCGCCGGAGTCCATGTCCTTGAGGCTCGTGCCTTCATTGGTCACGAGGGCAACGTAGCGAGCCGCGATCCGATCCGCGTGCTTGAGCGCCGCCTTGACGCTGCGCCGGGTCAGCTCCAGCTGTGCGCTGAGGCCAGCGCGCCGTGCCTCAGACGCCAGTTCGAACGCGGTGGTCCCGATCTCCAGATGGCGTTCCGGCGGCGCCTGGTTGCCGGTCACGGCGACCACGTAGATGTCCACGGGCTCGGTCGCCGTAGGCTGCGCGCCGGCCGCCAGCAGGATCCGCTCGATCCCGGCCGCCCAGCCGGACGCGGGCGTCGGTTTCCCGCCGATCTGCTCGATCAGCCCGTCATAGCGGCCGCCGCCGCCGACGCCTGACTGGGCGCCCAGCGCCTCAGAGCTGAACTCGAACACGGTGCGCGTGTAGTAGTCCAGGCCGCGCACGAGCGTGGGGTCGAGGTGGTATTTGAGACCGGCGCTGTCCAGCAGGTGCTTGACGATCTCAAAGTGCTCTTTGTCCTCCGCGTTGAGGCGATCGATCAGCTTCGGCGCGTTGGCCATGACCTGCTCCGCCCCGCGCACATCGAAGGCCCGGAGCGGGTTGATGTCGATCCGGGCCGTTACTTCCTTCGGCAGATCGTCGACGTGGGCTCTGAGGTAGGCGGCCAGTTCCTCGCGGTATTCCGCGCGGGTCTCAGGCGTGCCGAGGCTGCCCAGGTTCAGTTGCGTGTGGGCGACGCCCATCGCTTCCAGCAGTTCGGCCTGGAGGATGATCAGCTCGGCATCGGCCTCGGGCTCGGGCGTGCCGATCAGTTCGGCCCCGACCTGCCAGAACTGGCGCTGGCGCCCCTTCTGCGGCGCTTCCGCGCGGAAGAACGAGGACAGATACCAGAGCTTCACCGGGCTGGCCTGCTTGTGCATGCCGTGCTCGATGTATGCCCGCGCGACCGAGGCGGTCCCCTCCGGACGCAGCGTCAGGCTGCGCCCGCCCGCGTCGGTGAACGTGTACATCTCCTTCTGGACGATGTCACTCGACTCACCCACCCCACGGGAGAACAGCTCGGTGGCCTCAAACACGGGAGTCTCGATCCGCCGGTAACCGGCCCCGCCTAGGATCCTGTGCGCCTGGCGTTCCAGCTGCGCCCGGCGCTGCTGCTCGTCGGGGAGGACGTCATAGGTCCCCTTGGGTGCCTCGATCATCTCCGGGCGGGGCTCAGTGCGGCGCGAGTTCGGTCAGGAACGGGTTGCTTTGGCGCTCGTGGGCGAGCGTCGTCAGCGGTCCGTGGCCGGGGTACACGGTCGACTCGGCCGGGAACTCGTTGATCAGGCCGGTGATGGACGCAAACAGTGTCGGCCAGTCACCGCCGGGCAGGTCGACGCGGCCGACCGACCCCTGGAACAGGACATCCCCGGAGAGCAGCGCGTTCTCGTCCCTGACCGCGTAGGTGACGTGGCCGGGGCTGTGACCGGGCGTGAAGCGGACGTCGAGGGTCAGCTCCGCAAGCTCCAGTGTCTCATCGGCCTTGACGGCGTAGTCGGCGACGTAGGGGTCGAACGGACCGAACCCCGGGAAGGTGAACGAGTTGATGTTTTTTAGGATTTCCGTCTCGTGCTCCGGGCAGTACACCGGGGCGCCGGTGGCATCGTGCAGCGCCTTCACCGCGCCGACGTGATCAAAGTGGGTGTGGGTCAGCAGGATCGCTTCAAGCTTCGTGATGTTCAGCTGCGTGAGCGCGTTTGTCAGGCGCTCAGCCTCTTCACCGGGATCGATGATCACCGCGCTGCTGGCATCGGGCCGCCGCACGATGTAACAGTTCTCGGCCAGCGGACCGACCGTGAAGGTGCGGATGTCAACGCTCATCTGCGAGGTTTTGCGAGTTGCTTCTGGCGGCGGTTGTACATGTACTTGTCCAGGTAGTAGCTCGCGGGCGTGTAGACGGCGAAGGCAAGTACGGCCACTATCACCGCTTCCGGGATGACCGTGCCGTGCTTGGGCTTCTGGGTCAGGATCAGGAAGATCAGGATGAAGACGGCCATGATGCCGGACGTGGTACCGGCCCGTTTCCAGCTCGGCGGCCGGTTCATGCGCTCGGTGCGGTTCTGGGTGCGCTCCTGGCGCTTCTTCTCCTCCGGGCTGGGCGGACGGCTGGTTCGCCCACGCGTCTCGACCATCCCGGCAGCATTGCCGCGGTGTTTGGTCTTGCGCTTCTTCTTCGTCTGAGCCACGTCCCCAGGGAGATTAGCCCAGTACTTCTTCGAGGACCGCCAAGTTTCGGATCTCCAAGCTCGGGTCCATGTCCGCGAACACGCGCGCGGGCGCGAGGCCCACGAGCTCTGCCTTGGTGATCGGCGCGTGGCGCTTGATGGCGTTGACGACGTTCGTCGCCGACCCGGTATCGGCGTTCTCGATGTTGGTCGACACCTGCGCGATCCCGCCGCTCAGCTCGACCCCGATCGCCTTTACGCCCGGGAGCCCTTCGGGGCCGCCCTCCCTGATCTTTGTCGCTATCTGCTTGGCTGTGTCGAGCGTCGCCGGTTTTTGCAGCTCGACGTTGAAGGCCACCAGCGGCGGACGCGCTGTGACCAGCGTCGCGCCGGCCGTCGGGTGCAGGCCGTAGCGGGGGCCGAAGTCCGAGTGCTGACCGGACTCGATCCTTTTGGTCAGCCCGCTGGGCCCTCCTTTGCGGAGCTCCGCGCGAGTGCGCCCGTCGGCGAGCTCGCCGTACAGGAAAACCGGCAGGTTCAGCTCGTCTCCGAGCCGATCCGCGGTGATCAATGCGGTGGCTATCGCGGTGCCCTTGTCTTCGGCTTCGGTGTAGACGATCGGCGCCACGTCCAGCGCTCCGACGTGCGGGTGCTCGCCACGGTGGCGCGTGATGTCGATGTAGGTGATGGCCTGTTTCGCCCCGTCCAGGAGTGCCTGGGTGAGCTGCTCCGGCGCTCCCGTGAGCGTATAGACGCTGCGGTTGTGGTCGGCGTCTGAGTGGATGTCAAGCAGCCGCGCGCCGCTGTTCTGGATCAGCGCCTGGGCGATCGCCTCGATCACATGCTGGTCGCTGCCGTTTGAGAAGTTCGGGATGGCTAGCAGTGCCATAGCTGCGTCCGATCCTAGGTCTCCACGCTGTTGTGTGTCTCTGAGACACCCTGGCGCGCGACCCTTCCGCGACGCGCTCCGTCGTGGAGAGTTGTGTGGGTTGATCGAGCCGGGACTTGCACCGGGAGCCCGTCGGACATAGATTTGGTCCATGGGAAGGGTGGCGCGCATCGGGCTTTTGACCCTGGCTTTCTGGGGCGCGCTGCTTGTCTGTCTGAGCGGCACCGCGGCGCACGCCGACACCGGTCCCACACTCCCGATCAGCCATTCAGGGCGATGGCTGACCGACGCTGCCGGCCGCGTGGTGATCATCCACGGCGTCAACATCGTTGAGAAGCGCGCGCCCTACTCCCCTGACTCGCACGGGTTCAACCCGGGCGTCGGCAAGTTCATTCAGTCGCTCGGCTTCAACGGCGCAAGGCTCGGCCTGCTGTGGGCCGGCGTCGAGCCGTCGGCCGGGGTCTATGACCAGCAATACGTGAACCAGGTTCACGCCGACGCGGACACGCTCGCATCCGATGGCGTGATGTCGCTGGTCGACTTCCACCAGGACCTGATGAACGAGCAGTTCGGCGGCGAGGGCTTCCCCACTTGGGCGGTTCAGAGCGACGGGCTGCCAGCCCAGCCGTTAACCGGGTTCCCGCTGTCCTACGCCTCCAGCCCCGGTGAGAACGCCGCGTGGCTGAACTTCTACAACAACGCGCGCGACGCAGAGGGCATCGGCCTGCAAGACAGCTATGCAAAGGCGTGGCAGTTCGCGGCGGCGTCGTTCGCCTCAGACCGCTCACTGATTGGCTATGACCTGATCAACGAGCCGTGGTCGCTGGTGACCAATGCCCCGTTATGCGTCCTGGGCTGCGCCGGGTTCGAGCACGGAACGCTCGCGCCCTTCGAAGCGCGAGTCATGCGCTCCATCCGCGGGTCCGACCCCCAGCACCTGTTGTTCTATGAACCGGTGGTTGAGACCCAGTTCGGTCTGGGCGCCTACGACATGCCGAACCCTGACCGGGACCCCGAGGCCGCGATGAGCTACCACGCCTACTGCCTGGTGTCCGGCGGCAGCTGTCCGGGGAGTGAGCGGCGAGCGTTTGAGAACGGCCTCAATGATGCGAGCGCCAACGGCGACGCGGGGCTGCTGAGCGAATTCGGGGCGACCAACGACCTGTCCTTAGTCCAGCCGCTGATTGCCGACGCCGACGCCAAGATGGAAGGCTGGATGTGGTGGGCGCCAAATTTGACCGGCTACTTCTCCGACAGCTACACCGACCTAGCCGCGAACGATCCCCAGTGGCC
>JAFMRN010000299.1 GCA_017354065.1 Solirubrobacterales bacterium | reverse complement strand
CCGCCCCGGTCAAGCGCGACCCCGGCGCCGGCCCCGCCGGCGGCCACCACGGCGGCACCGGTCAGAAACCGGCGCCGCGTGAGGCGCGGCCTCAAGACGGCGGCCTCCATGTGAAGCTCATGTTCACGCGGTGGGGCTTCAGCCAGACATGCTGGTACTCGACGTGGCGGGCGGAGACCGGCGGGCTGACCAGCAGGGACAACGTGTAGTGACCGGCGCCGGGCAGGGTCACATCGTTGCCGTAGTGCGGACCGATGTAGCGCGAGAGCATCGGCCACTGGCGCTCGTCATACACGACCTTCCCGTTCTTGGAGATAGTCGTCCACACGGTCGCGTACGGCAGCGGCTCGTTGGTCTGTGCGTCGGCCAGCCTGACCATCAGGTGGAAGCTGGTCTTCTTGGTCGGCTTGACCTCATGCTCGCTGGTGCCGTCGGACACGATGAAGGGGATCGGCGTCATCGCCTGAGCGGTGATCTTCATGCCCTGCCAGTTGCCGGTACCGAGGTTTTGGGTGGGGATCGGCTTGATCCCGGCGACCGTCGGGCTGGAGCCCATGTTCATGCCGGCCATCGAGCCGCCGGTCATGCCGGACTTCTTGGCGCCCGAGCCCATGCTCATCCCGGAGGTCGTGGACTTATGTGCCGAGCCACAGCCGGCCAGCGCCAGCGATCCGGCGGCCAGGACCGCCAGCGCGGCGCCCCGTCTCAGCTTTCCCATCAGGTTCTCCTAACTGCCATCCAACAATTGGTCGCTCCAGCACCCAAACCGGTTCCCGCACTCCGTCAGCGACCCAACGCGTAGCTGCCGATCGCCTGATCGAGGCTGCCCGCCGACTCAAAGGGCTCGATCCAGACGCGGCCCAGTTGACCGTTGGGTTTGATGAACACCGTAGTCGGTGTGGCCTGCACGCCACCGGGCAGCAGCCCCGGGATCGAACCGCCGCCGGAAGCGCTGTAGCTCGGATAGCTGACCCGGTGCTGGGCCAGGAACTGCTGACCCGCGGCCGGGTTGGGCTCGTTGTAATCGAGCCCCAGGAAGGCGACGTGCTTCCCGTATTTGGCTGATGCCGCCGCGAACAGCGGGTACTCGTGCTGGCAGGGCTGGCACCAGGAGCCCCAGATGTTGAGCACCACCGGGTGCCCCCGCAGCCCCCGGATCCGCTTGGTCAGCGCGGCGAGCCCGCCGGGGAGCACGCGGCTGGCCTGGGCGTGCAGCGCCGCCAGCGCGGGCGGCGAGCCGGCCAAGCTCGCGGTCTGTGCCTTGCTCGCGCGCGACAGGGCGGCGTCGACCGTCTTCGCCAGGCCGGAGACCTTGGGCCAGCCCTGGGTGTAGACCTCCTGGTACCACGGGTGATCGTTGGCCGCGCCCGGGTTCGTCAGCACGAACCAGGGCTCGCCCTGGACCAGATACCCGTCCGCCAGGCGCCCGGTGGTGTCGATCGCGACCGGGTAATTCAGATGCAGCGGCGCGAGGAAGCGTTTCACCGCCTGGGGGTTCGGCTCGACGCTGCCCTCATCCACGGCCGTCAAGGGGACCTTTCCGCGGTAGCGGTTCAGCGCCTTCAGCTGGTCGGCCAGGGCGGTTGACTGCTGGTCCCAGGTCGCGAAGAACAGGTACAGGTGCGGTCCGCCGCTGCCGGCCTTGACGCTGCCGCCCCCGAGCTTCGGCACGGTCGTCGGCGTGCTCGGTGAGATGCCCTTGACCGTGTTGTAGGAGTACTTGGTGGAGACCTTCGGGTGCTGGGGCAGCAGCTTGGAGGCGGTCTGGGCCAGGACCTGCCCGAACTGCGGGATCGCGCCGTAGTTCTGCTGGGTCGTATAGACGCGCCGGATCCGCCCGTGCGTGTCGATCAGATACAGGGCCGGCGTGTGGTCGATCAGGTTGGACTTGATGTCCTCCTCAATCCCGTAGTTGCGCCATACCCGCTTCAGGCTGGGCAGCGACCCGGTCAGGAAGTGCCACTGCCCGGACAGCCCGTGAAGCTGCGTGTAGGACAGCACGTCGTCGACCTGGGTTGACTTCCAGTTGGCGTTCACGCCGAGCAGCTGCACGTCGCGCCGGGCCGAGCCCAGCGAGTCGCGCGCATCGACCATCGCCTGGGTGGTCAGCGGACAGATCGTCTGGCACTCCGCGTCGGTGAAGGCCAACAGCACGACCTTCCCGCGGTACTGGTTGAGGCTGACCTGATGCCCCGTCTCGTCCGTCAGCCGGAAACCCGGCGCCAGCCGCAGCTGGCCCGGCGCACTGCCGGGATCGATGTTCGGGTTCTGCGCCAGCGCCGTGGCGTTGTTCGAGTGCCCCGCCTTGGAGATCACCACCACCAGCGCGGCGATCGTCGCGATCGGGACCACCACCGCGGTCGTCGCCAGGCCCAACACCGGGCGCCGGCGCCACTGCAGCGCCACGGCACCCAACGCCAAAACGCCCAGCGCGATCCACAGCGCGATCAGGTTGTGTCCGCCGGAGGCACCCGGCGGCGCGGCGCTCGGCTGCGCTGAGAGCTGCGTGGATCCACCCCCGCTCTTATCCAGGGCGCCGGCTGAGACCCCGGCGGCCTGGGGGATCGCGCGTGTGGCGGCGGCCACCAGCGCCTGGGCACTTGCGCCGCTGTGGATCCCCGTGAGCGGCTTGGCATGACCGTTCGAATAGGTCGCCACCCCGTTGGGCATCACCACTACAAGGTGCCCGTGGAAGGCGGCCGACAGCTCGGTGCCGAGGTACTGGGCGTAGGGAAGCGGCTTCTGCCACAGCGGCGTGACCGCGCCGAGGTCGTCGCTGTGGCCGATGATCGCCACGCGCACCGGCTTGCCCGCCTGCTTGGTGGCTGACAGCAACTTGCCCAGAGCGACCTGTTGTTGGGGAGAGATGTTGTCGTCGGCGCCCGTGAACAGGCTCTGATAGATCAGGACGTCTGAGCCCGGATCGCCGTCCGCGGCGGCGCCGGCGGGCAGCGCCAGCGCCAGCGCGCAGACCAGGATCAGGAACCACCTCATGCCGACACCCGCAGCGGCCTGGCTCTGAGGCTCGCGCCCCAGGCGGCGGCGATCAGCACGAGCCCGGAGCCGAAGGCGATCCATGGCAGCGGTGAGGATGGCTTGGACTGGCCGCCGCCGGCCGGCC
>JAFMRN010000102.1 GCA_017354065.1 Solirubrobacterales bacterium | reverse complement strand
CCGGACCTGACCGCCGTCACCGCTTGACATAGTCCAAAATATATGGTCTGCTTTGCATCATGCAGACCAAAGTGTATCTCGGGGGGTAGACGATGGATGACTATGACGTCGTGGTGATCGGGGCCAGCATCGCCGGCGCTTCCACGGCAACGCTGCTGGCACGCAGGGGAGCGCGGGTCGCGCTTGTCGAGAAGCGGCCCGATGTGAACGCGTTCAAGCGCATCTGTAGTCACTACATTCAGCCCTCGGCGGTGCCGATGCTTGAGCGTGCGGGTTTCCTGGGACCGATCACGCGCGCTGGTGGCGTGCGCGGCCACGCGCGGCTGTGGACCAAGTGGGGCTGGCTGTTCACGCCGCATGAGGCCTCGCGCGTGCGCGCAGGAGTGAACCTGCGACGCGAGCGCCTTGACCCGCTGCTGCGCCAGATCGCTGCGGACACGCCCGGGGTTGACCTGCTGCTTGGGGAGTCTGTCGAGGGTGTGTCCGCTGACGACCGCGGCACCGTCACCGGGGCGGAGGTTCGCAACAGCTCCGGCCGCACCCGCCAGCTAACGGCAAAGCTGACGGTCGGCGCCGACGGCCGCGACTCGCGCGTCGCCGAGTTGGCCGATCTGCGACCAAGGATCAAGCCGCACCGTCGCTTTGCCTACGGCGCCTACTTTGAGGGTCCGCCGCCGACGAGCGCGCCGGATGTCTCACTGTGGTTCCTCGACCCGCACGTGGCGCTGGCCTTCCCGACCGACTCCGGGCTGACGCTGTATGGCTGCATGCCGACCCAGGACCGCCTGCCCGAGTTCAAAGCCGATCCCGGCAGGGCGCTTCAGCGGTTTGTCGCCGACATTCCGGATGCGCCGCCGATCCGCGAGTCCCGAATGCTGGGACCGGTGTTCGGGAAACTGAAGCTGCCGAACGTCAGGCGCGGGCCGACCCGCCCTGGACTGGCGCTTGTAGGGGACGCGGCCGTGGCGGCGGATCCGCTGTTCGGGGTCGGTTGTGGCTGGGCTTTTCAGGAGTCCGAGTGGCTGGCGGACTCGACGGCGGCGGCGCTCAACGGCGAGCAGCCACTCCAGCAGGGGCTTGACGGATACCGCGACCAGATCAAACGCAACATCTATCCGCACGATTGGCTGATCAGTGACTACGCCACCGGGCGTCGGATGGACCCGGCTGAGAAGCTGATGTTCTCCGCGGGCGCATATGAGCCGGGGCTGCTGCCGGCGCTTGAGGAATTCGCAACGCGCAGCATCGACCCAGCTCGCTTCTTGCCGAGGATGTTGCCGCGAGCGATGGCCGTGCACGCGCGCCGCGGATTGACCCGCGCCCGGCGGCCCGCCGAGGCGGTCGCGGCGTGACCGAGTTCCAGCACGTCAAGGTCGGCGGCACCAACGTCCGCTACTTCCAGGCCGGACCCGCCGACTCCACCAGTGCGGTGGTGTTCGTCCACGGCAACCCCGGCTCGGCCGATGACTGGATCGAGCTTGGCGGTGCGCTCGCCGGGCTGAGCCGCGTGGTCGCCCCGGACATGCCTGACTTCGGGGAGACACTCGCGCCAGCCGGTTTCGTCCACTCTGTCGAGACATACGCCGGGTTCCTTGAGGAGGTGCTCCAAGCACTTCATGTAGACCGCGTGCACCTGGTGCTCCACGACTTCGGTGGGCCGTTCGGACTGGCCTGGGCGGGCCAGCATGCCGAACGGCTGAAGAGCGTCACGCTGATCAACACCGGCCTGCTGCCCGGCTACCGCTGGCACACGCTCGCGCGCGTGTGGCGAACCAAAGGTCTCGGTGAAATCTTCCAGGCGATCACGACCCGGCAGGGTTTTCGTCTGATCACCAACCTGACCGAGCCTCGCGGGCTGCCGCGGCACTTTGTGGACACGACGTTCGACCACTACGACGCGCGCACCAAACGCGCTGTGCTCAAGCTCTACCGCGCGACCGACGACCCTGGCGCGGGAACCGCAGAGCTAACCAAGGCGCTAAGCCAACACGACATTCCGGCGCTGGTGATCTGGGGTGAGGACGACCGTTACATACCGGCCAGCTTCGCGGACCGCCAGCGTGACGCCTTTCCCGATGCCGACATACACCTGCTCCCGGTCAGCGGCCACTGGCCCCACGCCGACGCGCCCGATCGGGTGCAACGGCTGTTGGTGGAGTTCATTTCCGACCGTGGAGTTGACAACTCGGGCTAAGCTGGGCTAACCATGCCTGCCGTTTACAACATGCACGACGCCAAGAGCCAGCTGTCCAAACTGGCGGAGCGCGCCGCTGACGGCGAGGAGATAGTGATAGCCCGGAATGGCAGGCCGCTCGCGAAACTGATCGCCGCCGATGAACCCAGGCCGAACTACAAGTTCGGCCTGTTGGCAGACAAGATCTGGATCGCTGATGACTTTGACGCTCCACTGCCGACGCAGATCCAGCGGTACTTCGATGGAGAGAGCGACCCAGAAGATCCCCATTGAGGGTTCTGCTCGATACGAACGCGCTGCTTTGGATCAATCAGGGGACTCTGGCGCCTCCCAGCGTCGCGGCGCTCAAGGATTCAGCGTCGATCCACGTGAGTGCCGCGTCAATCTGGGAGGTCGAGATCAAGGCTGCGAATGGAAAGCTCAAGATTGACGGGGACCTGATCCAGGCGGTCCACGAGGCTGGCTTCAAGCCGTTGGCGATCACGCTTGAACACAGTCGCGCGGCCGGTCGTCTACCGCTTCATCACCGCGATCCGTTTGATCGGATGCTGATCGCACAGGCGGCCATTGAGAAGCTGACAATCGCCACTGCCGACCGTCAGTTCGAGTCCTACCAGGTGCCCCTGATTGGCGTCGCGCGCGCCTGACTACGCCGTGGCGAACCGTGACAGCGTCCGCTCCGGCCGGACGCCTCCCAGATGCTCTGACCAGATCCGGTAGTAGGCGAGCTCCTCACGGGTGCGCAGCGGCGGGTCGACCCGCGCGGCCTCCGCGACGAACTCGGCCTCTGAGATCTGGCTCTCAATCGCCTCGGTGAGCACGGAGGCGGCGCCGCTGCCATCACCGAACTGGGCCTTGGTACGCCACAGCAGGTCCTCAGGTAGCCAGCCGGCGAAGGCCTTGCGCAGCAGGCGCTTCTCCGGCATCCCGCGCGAGGCGACCTTCCAGGCGGCGGGCAGGCCCATGGCGTGCTCAATCACCTCACTGTCGAGGAACGGGACCCGCGCCTCAAGGCTGTGGGCCATGGTCACGCGGTCACAGCGCTGCAGGTTCAGGTTGTGCAGGCCGTTCAGGCTTGCCATCAGCTCCTGCTGCATCTGGTCGGTGTCAGTGAACTCGTCGTGGAAGTACTCATAACCGGCGAACAGCTCGTCAGCCCCTTCACCGGTCAGCACGACCTTGACCTTCTCTGAGGCCATCTCCGCCAGCAGGAAGTTCGGCACGGCGCTGCGCACCAGGCTCGGGTCGAAGTGCTCGATCGCACGGACCACCTGGGGCAGGACCTCCAGGGCCTCGGCGTCGGTGTAGGTGCGCTCGTGGTGCTCGGTGCCGAGGAACTCGGCGGCGCGCCGGGCGGCGAGCAGGTCGGGGCTGCCCTCAAGCCCGACCGCGAAGGTCGGCAGCCGCTCACCGCGCTCCGCGCACCAGCGGGCCGCGATCGCCGCAACCAGCGACGAGTCGAGCCCGCCGGACAGGAACACGCCGACGGGGACGTCGCCCATCATCTGCCGGTGGACCGAGTCGACCAGCACATCCCGGGTGGCGATCAGGTCGGCCTTACTCGGTTCGGCCTCCCAGACCTCCCAGTACTGGCCGTAAGCACCGGTCGGGACGGCGAAGGAGAAGCGCTGCAGGCCACGCTCGGGCGTCCAGTGATGGCCGGGCGGGAAGGCCACCACGTTCGCGCGCCAGGCTGGGTCAAAGGCCGCGATCTCAGACGCGAAGCGGACCTCATCACCCGGTGAGGCGGGCGGGGTCCAGTACAGCGGCTTGATCCCGACGGGGTCACGCGCGGCGATGAACGAGCCGCCGTTCGTGTCCGCTGACAGGAACGCGTACATGCCCTCCAGCTCGCCCAGCGCATCCGGTCCGCGGTGCTCGATCAGCCGCAGTGCGACCTCGTTGTCAGATTGGGTCTGATAGTCCGCGTTACCCAGCGAACGCCGGACCTCGCGGTGGTTGTAGATCTCACCGTTGCCGACCAGCCAGCGCTGGCCGCCGTTACCGCCCAGCGGCTGGTGGCCGCCTACGAGGTCGACGATCGACAGGCGCGTATGGCCGAGCCAGCCGCCGGGTAGGGAGATCTCCCCGCTGTCATCGGGTCCGCGGTGGTTCATCCGGGCGAGCATCCGCTCACCCTCGCCCGGGATCTCCGGGCCTAGGTACGCAGCAATTCCACACATATCAGGCTGTAGCCGCTATTGGGATTCCGGGCCCGGCGAGCGGCGGCTCGATGCCGAGACCGACATGGTCATCAACAGGAACGGGGGTGCCGTGGTCGCCCATCGGCGGGTAAGCCCCGGGTACTCGGTCTTCAAGGTGGGAGATCTCAAGCCGGACAGCGCGCGTCGCCGTCACCGGGTCGATCCGCGCGACCGCCATCCCGCTGCGCCCGCCGGTGCTGGCCAGGATCCGCCCGTGCGGGTCCACGACCTTGGACTGGCCCGGAAAGCGCAGGCCCCCGTGGAGGCCCACCTGGTTGGAGGACACCCAAACCACCTGGTTCTCGATCGCGCGGGTCACGTCGATCGCGTTGAACTGACGCACCAGCCGGTCGCTGCGCGTGCGGCGCGCGGCCTGGCTGGACATAGCCCAAGCCGAGAGGCATGCGATGGCGTCTGCGCCGTCGAGGGTGAGCTTACGGGCGGCTTCTGGGAACGACTTGTCATAACAGAGCAGCATCCCGAGCCTACCAACCGGTGTGTCAAACGCCGTAAAGCTGTCTCCTGCGGCGAACAGGCCGCGCTCGCCCGGGGGCACGTGAACCTTGCGCTGGTTCCCCAGTACCCCGTCACCGCTGATGCACACCGCCGAGGCGAACGGGTGGCCGCCGTCAGGGTTCATCTCGCTGTAGCCGATGCAGACCACGGCGTCGCCCGCGGCCGCCCGCAGCCGCAGGAAAACTTCCTCGCTTTCGACCAGCGGTGAAGGCGCGATCTTGATCATCGAGCCATCACTGGTACGCGTCAGGATGTAGCCCCCGATGGTCGCCTCGGGGAACACGATCAGCTTCGCGCCGCGCCGTCGCGCATCGGCGATTGTGCGCTGCGCTACGCGTACGGCAGCCTCGACATCGCCGACTCCCGGCATGGATACAGCAGCGATTGCTGGTGGCAGTAATGCTCGGTCACGAATCTGCATGGCTGTTCTGGTCGGAAGAGTCGCACGAAAAGAGCGGCGCTGTGATTGGCCGCATGGCTAATTTTATACGCCCGGAGTCCCAAAAAAGTCGAAGAGATCAAGGATCGCTTGTGTGTTTCGCCCCCTCGATCACGGCGCCTGCAATCCGCGCCTTTCTGGGTTTACTCAGGGCGCTGGCATAGGCCGCCTCAGCGCCAACATGTCTAGGATCGACGCGATGTTGAACTTCGCTCCAGACGCCCTGCGCACCAGCTTCGGCTTCGGTGTCGCGGGTAACTTCGCCGGGCATCTGGAGCAGGCCGGCGAGGCCGTCGACTTCGTCCACGTTGAGGCAGCCGCCGAGGCGCCCAAGGGGATCTTTCCCTGGTACGCCCCGGGCGCGCCAACATCCGCGATCCCGAGCTTTCTCCACACCTTCCCGGTCGCCGATCAGGAGATCGCCTTCCCCGCGGGCGCGGACAACCTCCAGATCGAGCCCGAGGTCGGGCTGATCGCTGAGGTCCACTACGGCGACGGCGGCCAGGTCACACAGCTCACGCCGACGGCGGTCGGTGCCTTCAACGACTGCTCGATCCGTCGGCCCAACGCCGCCAAGATCTCGGAGAAGAAGAACTGGGGCGCCGCCAGCAAGGGGGCCGCGGCGCGCTACTTCCCGGTCAGCGACCTGGCGGCCGATACGACGAACCTGCGGCTGGCTAGCTTCCTGGTCCGCGACAAGCAGGCCCACGCCTACGGCGTTGACAGCGCGGTGTCGGACTACAGCTACTACGGCACGCGGCTGCTCGACTGGATCGTAGAGCGACTGGCCAACCAGCAGGGCGCGGCCGAGACGCCGCTGGAGCCGGTCGGCGCCTACCTCCAGGCGGCAGGTAAGCCTGGGCAGGTACTGGTCGGAATCGGTGCGACGCGCTATACAGAATTTGGTGAAAGCACCTATCTGCAGCCTGGGGACGACTCGGTAGTCGTGCTTTATGACGCCACACAACACACTCCGGAAGGGATCACCGGAGCAGTGGCGGCCGGAACGGAATCCGACCTTCACGCGGTGTCGCACTTGCGCCAGCGCGTGAACAGAACCTGAGTCCGATGGCAGGACTGCGGCCGGCGGACCTGCCGGATTGGCGCCCTGCCGCGGTAACGATGGCGGCCGTGCTGGGCAGCTGGCTGACCAGCTGGGCGATGTGCGCTTGTCTCAAGCTTCCGGCGAGCCAGGTCAACGTGCTGGTCGTAGCGATGGCCCTGAGCGCGTCACGCAGCCTCGCGCGGCCGACCGTCCACCCCTACCTCGGCTGGGCGCGGCTGCTGGCACTGCCGCTGATCGGCGCCGGCGCGAGCCTGCTCGCGCACCACACCTACGTGTGTGACGCGGTGTTCGTGCTTGTCATGGCCGGCGCCCAGTGGGTGCGCCGCTTCGGGCCGCTGGAGACCGCGCTGGCGCTGTTGTTACCGCTCCCGCTGGTGGCGACGCTGGTGGTCCCCGGCGGGACGTTGGAGCTCGCGGGCGCCTCCGCCGCCGGCGGCCTGATCGCGCTGTGCTGGGCGACCGGCACGCAGTGGCTGTCCGTGCGCTTGAACGTTTCGGGTTCGCGGGCGGCCTTTGACGCCGCCCGCGAGGCGCATAGTCGCCTGCTCTCCCATCAGACCCAGCGCGCCGTGCCGGACTCGACGCGGATCGCGGTGCAGCTCGCGGTCGCGCTGGCGGGAGCTATCGCGCTCGGGCGCTTCTGCTTCGGCGCGCAGTGGGCCTGGCCGGTGCTCGGGGCCTACCTCGTGATGGCGGGCAACCAGGGCCGCGGTGACGTGGTCCACAACGCGATCGGCCGGCTGGTCGGCGCCCTGTCCGGCACGGCTCTGGCGACCCTGCTGTCCGGAGATATTCCGGCCGGCAAGTGGCTGGGCGTGGTGTTGATGTTCGTCGTGATCGCGCTCGCCGGGTGGCTGCGTGACCGCGCCTACGCGTTCTGGACCACAGGGGTCACGGCGGTGCTGGCGCTGTTGTATGGCTTCTCCGGGCATGTCGTGAGCGGGGTACTGGTGCACCGTCTGGTGGCGCTGGTGGCGGGCGCCGTGATCGCCATCTTCTGCTCCTGGTTCCTGCTGCCCGTCCACAGCGGGCAGACCTTTAGCCGCGCCTGGTCCGATGCGCTTGGGGCCGCGGCGCGGCTGCTGACGCTGCTGGCCGACAAGCCGACCGAACGCGAGGCGATTGCCGCCGCGCAGGAGCGCTTTGAGCTCGTCGCCCAGCAGGTGCGCGCGTTGGAGCCGACCTGGCGGTTGCACCAGCGCTTCCGGCCTGAGCCCGACCACCCGGCCGACCGGATCTCCGCGCTGTCAGACATCGAGGCCCGGCTGGATGAGCTGGCGGCGATGGCGCCGGCCGCGCTGAGCGCGCATCAGGAGGAGTTGGATGAGCTGGTCCGCGGCGTCGGCACGATGCGCCGGCGGCTGCGTGGCGGCTGACCGGCGCGCAGCATCAGCGCCAGCGTCGGGCAGGCAGCGGCCGCCCGCTTGGCGTGGGCCTCGAGCTCGGGGTCCAGCGGCGCCTGATCGACGATCGGATAGCCCCAGTCGTCGAGGCTGATCCGTTCGGGCAGCAGCTCCGCGCAGATCCCGTGCGCGTGACAGCGGATCGGGTCTACCTGCACCTTCATGCAAGCACCCGCTTGAGGCCGGGCGTCGGCAGGACTCGGGCTTGCTCACAGCCCTCACAACCGCCGTGGAGGACGTGGTCGCTGAACTCCTCAGCGAAGCAGTCCAG
>JAFMRN010000101.1 GCA_017354065.1 Solirubrobacterales bacterium | reverse complement strand
GTCGCCGTGCTGGCAGCCCGCCGCGCCGATGACGCGGCGCTGGACAAGCTGGATGAGCTGGTGGAGACGATCGGCAGCTCGCTGGATGACTTCGCCGGCTACCGCCAAGCCGACGTGCGCCTGCACATGGGGCTGGCCGAGTCGACCCAGAGTCCCTCACTGGTGACCGCGATGACGGAGATCCAGGGCGCGATGACCGGCCTGATCGACCTGATCCCGCACCCGCCGGAGATCCTCGCGGCGTCCAACCAGCAGCACATCAGGGTCTTGGAGGCGATCCGCCGCCACGACGGCACCGCGGCCGCGGCCGCGATGATCGACCACCTGCACGGCACCGAGCACATCCTCGCCGGGCTGCTGCCCGACTGCTAGGCGCGCGCCGCGCTTATTTGCGGCGCGGCGCGCGTCCGCGCTTCCGGCGCTTCTTCTCCTGCGCGGACAGCTTGCGGGGCTTCTGCGGCGCCTTTGAGCCGCTGTGGGCACCCTCGCCGGGCCCGCGCGTGCCGGCTCCGCCCGCCTTCAGCTTGCCGGCGGTACGGCGCGCGTCGTACCAGACGAACAACGCGATCGCCGCCAGCACGATCACGGCGGCGAGCGCCAGCCACAGCCAGTCAGACCCGCCGAAGCCGCCGGATGAGGATCCGGCGGCCTGGGCTGTAGCTGGCGTCAGGAGCGCCAGCCCAGTTACCAGTATCGATAGGCCCCTCCGCACTGGGGACTAGTACTTGTCCGCCAGCGGCTTGTCCATCGCCGGGGTCTCCGGCGAGTCCACGTAGGGGTTCTCGGAGTCGTGCACTTCCTCGTGGTAGACGCTCTCCACGTTCACGTTCCAGATGTCGTGGTTCGTGCCCTCAAGGATGTTGTCCACCGCGCGCATCGAGCTCAGCATGCTGTGGTCCGAGTTGTTGTAACGGTGGAGTCCGTTACGGCCTACCTGGGTCAGGTTCGTCAGGTCGCTGGCCAGCCACTGCTTGATCGTCTCGACGCGCTCAGCGTAGAGCTCGTCGTAGATCGGGTAGGCCTTGTGGACACGCTCGACAAAGCCGAACTTGACGTTCGCGGACTTGGCCAGGTTCAGCTTCTCGATCTCCTCGGAGGCCATCTTGACCAGCGTGTCGTCGTCCGTGTTCCAGAGCTCGTCGCCCTCGAAACAGAAGTACTCCATGCCGACGGAGGCGTCGTTGGAGCCCTCGGGCACCATGTAGGGAGACCAGGACTTGAAGTTCTGGATGCGCAGCACCCGCACACCCGGCTGGTGGATGTAGATCCAGTTGTCCGGGAACAGGTCCTCGCCGGCCACCACCAGCAGCACGGTCAGGAACTCGCGGTAGCGCAGGCCGCGGGCCGCGTCCCGCACCTCAACCGGCGCCTCCGGCTCGGCGATGCCGACCGTTGTGCGCAGCGGCAGGCTGGAGATCACGTGTGAGGGGGTCAGGGTCTCGCCGCCGGCGATCACCTCGACCACCTTTCCGTCCTTGATCACGAGCTTGGTGGCCGGAGAGTTCATCCGGATCTCACCGCCCTTGGAGCGGATCGCATCGGCCATCAGCTCCCACATCTGGCCGGGGCCGTACTTGGGGTAGTTGAACTCCGAGATCAGGGACTTGATCTTGTCGCCGTCGTTGCCGAAGAACGCGGACTTTGCGGCGGAGAAGAAGGACAGGCCCTTGATCCGCTGTGCGGCCCACTCAGCGCGGATCTCGGTTGCCTTGACGCCCCAGAGCTTCTCCGTGTAGGTCTTGAAGAAGTGGTTGTAGAGGCGCTTGCCGAAGCGGTTGGAGACCCAGTCCTCGAAGGTGTCCTCGCGGCCCTTGGGCTTAATCGCGGCGATGAAGTAGGAGATCATGCAGCGGGTCAGCTCGATCGGGCCGAGCTTGCGGATCACGTCCACACCTTGCAGCGGGTACTCGAGGAACTTGTCGTTCCAGTAGATCCGGGACTGGCGCGGGCGCTTGAGGAACTCGGCGCCGACGATCTCATGCCAGAGGTCGTCAACCTCCTTCACCTTGGTGAAGAAGCGGTGGCCGCCGAGGTCAAAGCGGAAGCCGTTCTTGACCGTCGTCCGGGCTATGCCACCCAGCTGGTCGGTCGACTCCAGCACGACGACCGGCTTGCCAGCTTTGACCAGCTGGTATGCGGCGGTCAGGCCGGCGGGGCCGCCTCCGAGAACGACTACGGGCTTTTCTTTGCTGATCTCCTCGCCGCGTGCAGACGCCGGCGAAGTCGCTGCTGAGGTGTCGGGCATCTAGACCTTCTTGTAGAGAACGGCACTGTCGGCGACGCAACAGGCGCCAAAGTAATTGTGCGGCGCCCAACGACCGGGCTCGCGCACAAGGTGCTTGTCAGCGGCAATAATCGCACCCCACTGGGCGGAACGCAGTCTTATTAACTCCGTCCAGGATGCCTTCCAATTCTGGGCACCCTCGGTCATTGGCCGTATGAACAGTATCTGCTGCCCCGTTTTCAAGCTGTTAAGCAGTGGGGGCAGGATTTTTTGGGGATCCGCCGCCTTGTACTTCTTCAGCGCGTCGACCCAGTTGAAGTAGGTCGGGTCGCTGACCGGGCCGATTGTATTCGTGAAGCGCAGGCCGCTTGGCAGGTAGTAGTGAGCCAGGGGCGTCTGCTCGGGCTGGCCGACGATAACCAGGTCTCCCTGATGCAGCGAGCCGCCGAGCTCACCGGCTACGTCCTTCATGTCGGACTTGTACTGGGGGGCGAAACCGGCCGGGTTGTGGAACATGGCCAGCACCAGCACGACCGTGATCGCGCCCGCCAGGCCCGCCCGGGCGATGCCGAGCGCGAACAAGAACAGAACCGCGCCCAGCACCGGTGAGAAGTACCGCACCGACCAGGCGGGCGTCAGCTGGGAACCGAGCCACGCCAGCAACAGCGTGAAGAACGGCAGCGCGATCACAAGCCACAGCATCCGCGCGTCAGGCGTCTTGCGGTTCCTGCGCTGGAACAGGTCATAGAGCCCCAGCCCGCAGCAGAGCAGCAGCACCGCCGTGATCGAGATGCCGCCCATCAGACCCCGGGACAGCTGCAGCGGCGCGCCGAAGCGCGGAGCGGAATCCCAGGGAGCGGCGGTGTGCAGGGACTGGAAGATGAAGTTCGGGATCCACGGCACGAACAGGATTCCGGCGGCTATGTAGGCCTTCAAACCGTCCGAGATCAGGTTCTTGCGCACCTCCTCGCCGCCGATCCGGTACAGGATGATCAGCCCGATGACACCGGCGGCGCCGAAGAACACGCCCCAGGCGTGGGTGTAGAGCATCAGCGCCTGGGCGACGGTGAACAAGGGGAGGAAACGCCGGCGGCGCTGCACAAAGCCGGCCAGATATCCGATCGTCGCCAACAGCCCGAGCAGGCCCATCAGCGCGTACATCCGCGTCTCCTGGGAGTAGCCGGTCAGGAACGCGTTGAAGGCGAACAGGAAGGCCACGACGTTGGCCATCCGCCGGTTGTGCCACAGCGTCATCACGCCCCAGAAGGAGATCGGGATCGTCGCCAGCCCGAACACGAGCGACAGGCAGTGCGTGGCCGCCTCAGAGTCGCCGAACCACCCCATCCAGACGTGCAACAGCAGGTAGTACAGCGGCGGCGACCCGTCGAAGCGCAGCACGTGCGGGATCTGGCTGAGCGGGTGTGAGGCGATCCCCACGGAGATCGCCTCGTCCATCCAGAAACCGCTGGTCAGAAAGCGCGTACGGACGTACGCGGACAGGGCTGTCAACAGGATCAGGAAGATCGCGGTCCGCAGTGCCTGGGGTCGGCGCTTCCAGATACGGGGCAGCGGCAGCTCGTAATCGCCCAACAGCCGTCGGCCGATGTCGGACTCCGGCTCGGTAACGGTGCTCACAGAGAGCTTTCCGCCGGTACCGCGTTGGGCTGGAAGGAACAGTCCTCGAACACGCGGGAGGCCGGCAATTGGATCACCTTGTACTTGGCGCCGTTCTGCTTCCAGCCGTTGATCATCGACCACCACGGGAGGTCCGGGGCCGAGCGTGTGGATGCCATCTGCATGATCACGTTCGGCCAGGCTAGGTTGGGCGGCGGCTGGTAGCCGGCGGGCTGGGCCTCGGTCTCATCGATCGAGCGGTGCAGGTACCAGGCGGCCATCGGCACCTGGAAGCCCTCAATCATGAAGTTGCCGGCGCCACACTTGCTGATCGCCTCCGGGCCGCCGAGCTTCGCGATGCCGTCCTTCACGTCGGTCCGCAGCTGCGCTTGGTAGAGCTGGATGTGACGCAGTCGCGGCAAGCTCGACATCGACTTACCAAACCACGTCGGCACGAACAGGAACAGGGCGACCGCGCCCAGCGCGGCCGCGAGCACCAGCAGCGCCCGCAAGAAGCGAAGCCGAGTGGCGGGCAGGAACCGCCCGCCCAGGCGCCCGGCCGCCATGGCCAGGGCGCCGATGAAGATCCCGCCGGCGACGTTGATCGCGGCGACGCCGAGCACCAGGTAACGGTTGTTGCCGGAGAAGCCGAGCTGGGTCATCAGGGCGATCAGCCCCAGCCACAGGAACCCGAACAGGGTGAGCGCGAGGGTGGCACCCAGCGCTTGACGCTGGGTGCCCACAAACAGGCCGCTCGGCTCGGCATCACGCGTACGCCGCTGTGAGCGGGTGTCGTTGGCCCGCTTCGCGCGGCGGCTGATCACCACACCGGCGAGCAACAGGATCAGGGCGGCTGACCCGACCAGGATCGCGCCCCAGTTGATCTGCAGGGCGAGCATCCGCCAGGCCGAGGTCATCTCCGTGCCGAACGGATCGTGGGCCAGCGCCGGTGAGTTGGCGCGGACCTGCTGGGCGCGGGAGAGCCCCGCGAACCAGGAGCCGCCGCCCCATTTCTGGGGCGGGAACCAGAGCAGCAGGCAGAGCACCGCCACGCCGATCACGACCTTGCGCGAGCCCGGGTCACGCCACATCAGCCAGAGCCCGTACAGGCCCCAGAACAGCCACGTCTCAGGCCGGTCGAGCGCGACCAGCAGGCCGATCGCAAAGGCCTGGCGGCGATGCCCGTCGATATGGCGCTCAAAGGCAATCAACAGCGCGGCCACGGCCACGCCCTCTGAGTAACCCAGCAGCGAGTCCGACTGCCACGGGCCGAACACGGCGATCCCGATCACCGTCGCAGCGGCGGCGGCGAAGGCCGGCGCGTAGCGCACCAGCTTCTCGGACAGGCCCGCGCCGCTGCGGGTCGGCGCCAGCATCAGCGTCAGGCGCCAGGACAGCTTCACGCCCATCAACAGCACGACGATGAAGCCGGTGCGGGCCACGGCGACCCACAGGTTCGGCGCGGACTCGCCGAACAGGGCAAAGGGGGTCGTGAACAGCACCGGCAACGGTTTCCAGCTGGCGCCGTTGGTCAGGTGCAGCTGGCCGTGGAGGATCTCGCGACCCCAGATGATCCAGCACCACGGGTCATAGCTCGGCGTCGTCGGCGTCGACAGTGAGGCCACCCCGGCCACCAGCGCGATGCCGATGATCAGGAAGTAGCTGCGCCCGTGGGTCAGCCACGTTCGCGGCTGCTTGCCGGATTCCAGTCTCAGTCGCTTAACCGGCGCACCGGTGAACGTCGCTTCGGTGTGAGTGGACAAACCTCGTGGCTCTCCGTGCTCAGCCCGAAACGCCCGATGACACGCAGGCCTCGATCTTCTTCATCGTCTTGTCCGGCTCACGGTTCGGGAACACCAGAGCGGAGCCGATCACCTCAGCGCCCATCATCTCACCCTTCATCTGATCACCCTCGGCGATGCCCGGCGTGGGTTCGAACACCACCGTCGCACCTGCGGATCCCGCTCCGCCAATCTGCAGCGCGCGCAAATGCTGGGGGCCGTAGTCGAGTTTGGTGAAGCTGAAGTGTTGCCGGCGCAGGCACGATAGATACGGCTTCCGCGGGTCATCTACCTTGGTGTGATTGCCGGCCGCCCGACTCAGGTTCACCGTGCCGGCCACGGGCTTCGCCTGAATGCCGCAGGCGCTGATGCTCAGCGCCACCACGATAAGCCCGCAAGCCGCCGCGAGCTTTGCGAGGGACATATTGGCGGCAAGCGTAGTCGATACCGCTGCTGGATCGTCAATACTCCCGCTGCAATGCTTATGTTCGCCGTAAGCGCCGGAGCGCTTCCCAAACTCGGCCTGGTGGCCGCCGCCTGTCTCGCGGGCGTGGTGATCATCGCTCAGCGTGCGCGTATACGCGCGCTCGCGATGCTCGGCGCGCTGGTGCTCGCGCCGGTGCTGTTGCTGGATGAGATCTGGAGCTCGCCGCAGGTCACGACACTGCACCGCCACGCGCTTGTGGTCGCGGTCGGCGGTTTGGTGGCGCTGGCCGCGGTGGGACTCGTCGCCTGGCTGTTCGCGCGCCGGCCCCAGTGGATCGCCCCTGTGGCGGTGGCCGCGCTGCCGTTCCGCATCCCGATCCAATCGGGCGGCTCAGCGTCCAACCTGCTGGTGCCGCTGTACTTCGTGGTCGCGGCCGCCGCGCTGAGCTGGATCGTCCCGGTCCTGTACCGGAGCGCATCCTCGCGGCGCAGTGAGCGACGCCGGCCGCCACACCGCTTTGAGCAGTGCCTCGCGCTGGTGGTGGTGCTCTACGCGGTCCAGGCCACCTACTCCCCGGGGTTCGAAAAAGCCCTGCAGAACGTGGTCTTCTTCTACGTCCCCTTCGCGCTGTTGTTCGCGCTGTTGCGGGACCTTGACTGGGACCAGCCGATGCAGACGCGCTGCCTGGTGGTCGCCGGCGTGGAGGCGGTCATCTTCGCGCTCAGCGGCTACGCCGAGGACATCACCCACACGGTGTTCCTGAACCCGAAGCTGGTGGCCGCGAATGACCTGCACGCGTACTTCACGGTCAACTCCGTGTTCTTTGACCCCGACATCTTCGGCCGCTTTCTGGCGCTGGTGATGATCCTGCTGGTAGCGGTGCTGGTGTATGACAAGCGCCGCCCCAAGGTGCTCGCCAGCGCGGGCGTGCTGGCCGTCCTGTGGGGCGGGCTGGTGCTGACCCTGTCACGCTCGAGCCTGGGCGCGTTGCTGGTCGGCATGGCGATCCTGGCGGCGATGCGCTGGCGCCGCACCCGCACCGTGCTGGCCGTGGGCGTGGCACTGCTGGCGATCGGCGGCATAGTCGTGGCCATAACGCCACGCACCTTCGGCCTCAACCAGGGTCTAAACGGCGCCTCCAGCGGTCGCGCGAACCTGGTCTCGGGCGGCGTGTCGATGTTCGGCTCAGAGCCGCTGCTCGGGTATGGCTCCGGCGACTTCACCAACGAGTACCAGAAGCGCGACCCCCAGGCCGCGGCCGTGGTCTCGGCCTCCCACACGATCCCGGTGACGATCGGCGCCGAGCAGGGGTTGATCGGGCTCCTGCCCTACGTGGCGCTCGTGCTCAGCGCGCTGGTTGTGTTGTTCCGCAGCGCCCGCGGAGACCCGGCACGTGCGGCCATGGCCGCCGCCTTTGCGGCCCTGATCCTGCACACGCTGTTGTACGCGGACTTCCTCGAGGATCCCGTCACCTGGACGCTGCTGGGCGTCGGCAGCGCGTTCACCGCAAGGCATGCCGATGAGGAGGAGCGCGCGAAGCGCAATAAGCGCCAGGAGCGGCGCGCCTACTGGGAGAAGGCGCTGGCGGGCTGAGCCGGCGGGCGGTCATGCTGCGCGCAGCCGCCTGCGTGCCGCCGTCAGCTGCCGGCTGATGGTCCGCACGCTGTCACCGGTCTCGGCCTGGATCTCCGGGTAGCCGAACCCCAGCCCGCGCATCCAGACCAGCCGCTGCTGGCGCGAGGGCAGGCGGCGAACCTCCCCCAGCCGCTCCGCGAACTCAGCCGCACGCTGGGGATCGAAGTCCCAGGCCTGCGCGGCGCCGGATAAGACGCCGGCGTCCCCCGGCCCGTCATCCAGCGGCAGCTCACGGTCTGCCCGTCGCAGGATCAGGAACACCTCACGCCGCGCGGTGGTGGCCAGCCACCCCAGCACG
This sequence comes from Solirubrobacterales bacterium, assembly GCA_017354065.1. Classification (GTDB taxonomy): domain Bacteria; phylum Actinomycetota; class Thermoleophilia; order Solirubrobacterales; family Solirubrobacteraceae; genus Palsa-465. Next base: position 124 of record JAFMRN010000101.1, on the reverse strand, counting down.
TGCTCACGCGCGACCGGGCGCTCCGCTGCCAGCAGACCGGCCCAGGCCGCCTGGCAGGCGTCCTCAATCACCCACTCGGGCGCCACCACATTGCGCCCGAGCAAGTGCCGCAACCGCGGCGACA
>JAFMRN010000100.1 GCA_017354065.1 Solirubrobacterales bacterium | reverse complement strand
GACCCGTGCCCAGGAGCGGCTGATCATGTCCGGGGCCATGGCCTTGGACAAGCCGGTGCGGCCCGACTCGATGAAGCCGATGGACTGGCTGGCGCCCGCGTTCCGCGAGCTGCCGGGCGTGGCGGTCAGTGAGTTGCGCGAGGAACTCCCCGCAGCGAGCGCGACGCAAGCGGGTGTTGTGCAAGTCCGTCCGGAGAAGGTGAGCCGGCTGTCAGCGGATCCCGTGATCGGCCCGGTGAGCTCGGTCAGCTACTCCGGCCTGAGCGCCTATGAGAAGTGTGGCTACCGCTTCTATGTGGAGCGCGTGCTGGGGCTACAGAGCGCCGAGCGTGTGGCCGCCAGCGGCGCGCGCCAGCGTGGGGTGGAGGCTCACGCGCGCCTGGCGGAGGGCGATTACAGCGCCTATGGCTGGAACCAGACCTTCGCGCGGATCGAGTCCGCACGTGAGGTGCGCCGCGAACAGAGGTTCGCCTTCGTGCTGGACGGCGTGCTGGTCACCGGCACCTTTGACGTGCTCGCCACAGAGCGCGACCGGCTGCTGGTGGTCGACTACAAGACCGACCGGCTGGCGGGCCGCGACCCCGAGGCGGTCGTGGCCGGCGAGTATGACGCTCAGCGGCTGGTCTACGCGCTCGCGGCGCTGCGCAGTGGCGCCGCCGCCGTTGAGGTCGTGCACCTGTTCCTGGAGGCGCCTGAGACGCCCGCGGTTGCCGTCTATCGCGAGAAGGACGCCCTGGAAGAGGCGTTGTCGGAGCGCCTGGCGCCGTTGTTGGCCGGCGAGTTTCCGGTCAGTCAGAGTCCTCACCGGGGTCTGTGCGCGGGCTGTCCGGCGGCGGGGACCCTGTGTCCTCATCCCCCGGCTCTGCGGAGAAGAGCTTACGCGGCCACTCACGACGGGCCAGAACGACGTTGAGCTCCGCGCCATACAGCGTCAGCTGGGCGCCCAGATGCAGCCAGGCGAGGATCCCGATGACGACCGCGAAGGTGCCATAGGCCCCGCCGGAGTGGGAGATGTGGTTGATGTAGGCACCGCCGAGCAACTGCAACAACAACCAGCAGAGGCCCGCGAACGCGGCACCCGGGCGCAGCTGCTTCCAGGAAGGGTTGGCCGAGGACAGCAGCTTGAAGGCCAGCAGGAACAGCACGAAGTCGACCGCGTAGGAGACGACGATCCCGAGCACGCCCAGGGCCGGGCCGGAGACCCCGCCCGAGAGCAGGCCCGAAGCGCCGGTACCGATCACGAACAGCAGGCCCAGCAGGCCCAGCAGCATCAGGCCGCGGATCTTCGATGCGACGAACCCGGCGCGGTGCTTGCGCGGCACGTTCCAGACGACGTCCAGCGCGTTGGCCGCCGCGTTGGTCACGCCGAGGCCGCCGTACAGGGATACGACCACGCCGATCACCAGCCCCGCGGTGCTGCCCTTCAGCTGGCTGTGGGAGATCGACTGGCCGATCACCGGGAACTGGCCCAGCACCGATTTCTTCACCGACGCCAGCGTGCTCGGATCGCCGGCCAGCACAAAGCCGAGGATCGTCACGAACACCAGCAGCAGCGGGAACAGCGACAGAAACGCGAAGTAGGCGACCAGCGCGGCCTGGTTGGCGGCCTGGTCGTCCGAGTACTTCTTCACCACGGCGATCGGAACGGCGAGCCAGGGCTGGCGCTGTTGGAAGGCATCGAGGCGCTTGATCGGCGGAGGGATGTCCATAGGCGCGAGGCTAACTATGTTGTGGCCATGGACACGCGCAAGCTGGGCACACAAGGACTTGAGGTCGCAGAGATCGGCCTCGGCTGCATGGGAATGTCGGAGTTCTATGGCAGCGGTGACGATTCGGAGTCGATCGCCACGATCCATCGCGCGCTGGAGCTCGGCGTGACGTTGCTGGACACCGCCGACATCTACGGCCCGCACACCAACGAGCGGCTCGTCGGCAAGGCACTCAAGGGCCGCCGTGACCAGGTGGTGCTGGCCACCAAATTCGGGATCGTCCGCGACCCCGACGATCCGACCAAGCGCAGCTTCAACGGCCGCCCTGAATACGTCCGTTCCGCCGCTGAGGCGTCACTCCAGCGCCTGGAGGTCGACCACATCGACCTCTACTACCAGCACCGCGTCGACCACGACGTGCCGGTCGAGGAGACCTTCGGCGCAATGGCGGAGCTGGTCTCAGAGGGCAAGGTCCGCTACCTCGGAATCTCGGAGGCCAAGCCCGAGACGATCCGCCGCGCCCACGCGGTCCACCCGCTGTCCGCCCTGCAGAGCGAGTACTCGCTGTGGACCCGGGACCCGGAGGCGGAGATTCTTCAAACGATCCGCGAGCTGGGGATCGGGCTGGTGGCCTACAGCCCGCTCGGGCGCGGCTTCCTGACCGGCGCGATCACCAAGCCCGAGGATCTTGGGGACGATGATTTCCGCGCGCACAACCCCCGCTTCGCCGAACAGGCGTTCGCGGCCAATATGAAGATCGTCGACGCCGTCAAGGAGGTTGCCGGCCGCCACAACGCGAGTCCGGCGCAGGTCGCGATCGCCTGGACGCTTGCCCAGGGTGATGACGTGGTTCCGATCCCCGGCACCAAGCGTCGCAAGTACTTGGAGCAGAACATCGCCGCGGCGCTCCTGAAGCTGACCGACGATGACCTGAAAAGCCTGGCGGAGCTACCCGCGCCGACCGGCGACCGCTACCCGAACATGGAGTTCGTCAACCGGTAACGCCCTCCAAGGCGAGCAGGGTCTGCTTGCGTTCGACCCCGCCGGTGTAGCCGCCCAGCCCGCCGTCGGCGTGCAGGACGCGGTGGCAGGGGACGACAACCGGCAGCGGGTTGGCGCCCAGCGCGGTGCCCGCCGCGCGGAACGCGCGCGGTGAACCGGCCTCAGTGGCCACGCCCTTGTAGGTGGACACCTGGCCGTAGGGGATCCTGGCCGTCGCTGCCAGCACGCGGCGGCCGAAGCCCTGGCGTGCCAGGCGGAAATCCAGATCGAGATCGAAGGACTGTCGCTTGCGCGCGAAGTACTCCTCCAGCTGGCGGCGGACCGAATCCGTCCGCGCCGGAACGTAGAGTATTCGTGGAGATATGGACGCCGCGATAGGGGAGAGGTCGTTGTTGTAGGAGAGGGTGAGCAGGCCGCGCGGGGTCACGGCCACCAGCAGGTCGCCGACCGGCGAGGGTTCGATCGTGTAGGCGACGTCGATCAGCCCGGCGTCCTCAAATGCGGCTGTCAGGTCAGGGAGTGAGGTCATGACGGAGTCGTTTCAGTCCTTCGTGCACGTTGCGCCGGGCCGCGGCCTCTGAGATGTTCATCATCGTGGCGATCTCCGGGTAGCCGGCGTCGAGGATGTAGCGCAGCGCGACGGCAGTTCGCTGTTTGGGCGGCAGCTCGGCGACAGCGAACTCAAAGTCGCTGTCGCCGCCGGGGACGTCGGGTTGTTCGGGGATCTCGGCGACGGGCATGGGGCGGCGGGCGCGGGCGCGGTGGTGATCCAGGGCCTTGTGGTTCGCGATCGTGAACAGCCAGCTGCGCAGGTTCTGGGCGGAGCGCAGGCGGGGATAGGCGCGCAGGGCCGACACCCAGGTCTCCTGGTAGCAGTCATCGGCGTCCACGTGCCCGACGCTCGCCACGAGGAAGCGGTGCACGTCGCGCGCGTGGGTGTCCAGAAGCGTTTGGAACGGGGGAAGCTCCACACCCTCTGGAACGCGCTTGCCGGGCACGCTGTGAGATTCTCCCTGCGCAGGTTGCGTGAAGGGCCATTCCCGGGTAGAACGGCTATATGCCTCGTGCGATCTGGACCGGCGCGGTCAGCTTCGGACTGGTCAACGTGCCCGTGAAGCTGTTCACGGCAACCAGTCAGAAGACCGTGCGCTTCAACCAACTGAACGCCGACACCGGCGCGCGGATCCGCCAGCGGCGCGTCGATGAGAGCACCGGTGAAGAGGTTCCCCAAGACAAGCTCGTCAAGGGGTACGAGCTGTCCAAGGACAACTATGTGCAGATCGACCCCGACGCGCTGGCGGCGCTGGAGGCCGAGAAGTCCCAGACGATCGACGTCAGCGCGTTCGTCTCACTCGACCAGATCGACCCGATCTATTACGACGGCGCCTACTACCTGGCACCGGCCAAGGGTGGCGCCAAGCCCTACAAGCTGCTGACCCAGGCGCTCGAGCAGGAGCACAAGGTCGCGATCGGAACCTTCGTGCTGCGCTCCAAGCAGAAGCTCTGCGCGCTGCGCGCGGCCGGCGACGTGCTGATGCTGGAGACGATGCTCTGGGGTGACGAGGTCAACCCGACCGATGACCTTGACGGGATGGATCAGGTGGAGAAGGCGAAAGCCAGCGAGCAAGAGCTGGAGATGGCACGCCAGCTGATCCAGATGCAGACCCGGGACTTCGACCCGTCTGAGTACCGCGACGAGCACCGTGAGCAGGTGCTGTCCCTGATCGAGGCCACCGCCGCCGGGGAGAAGCCCGCGCCGGCGCCGAAGCCGAGCGAGCCGAAGGCTGCTCCCGACCTGATGGCCGCACTGGAAGCGTCGCTGGCCGCGGCGGGGAAGGGCTCGGGCTCTCAAGCGAAGAAGAAATCTGCTGCTAACGGGGCGAAAACGCGCAGCAAATCTAAATCCGCGCAGGCCAGCAAGTCCTAAGCGGGTACTCTTTCGGGTTCGTCCCGAGGGGGGCTGAACCGCTATGACTAGACCGACTGCCCGGCCGGTGGCCAACAACCTGTACGACCCATCTAACGAGCACGACGCGTGCGGAGTTGCGCTCGTGGCGAAGCTGTGGGGCGATCCCGCCCACGCTGTGGTCGAAAAGGCGCTTGACGCGCTGAACAACCTCGAGCATCGCGGCGCCTCCGGCGCCGACCCGACCACGGGGGACGGCGCCGGCATCCTGATGCAGATCCCCGACGCGTTCTTCCGCGGCGTCGCCTTCGGCGTCGAGCTGCCCGAACCGGGCCGCTACGGCGTCGGAATGATGTTCCTGCCGACCGATCCGGAGCGGCGCCTGGCGGCCGAATCGCTGGTCGAGGAGATCATCGAGCGTGAGGGCCAGCAGCTGATCATGTGGCGTGACGTGCCGGTCAACGACCAGCACGTCGGTGAGACCGCCGGCGCGGCCGCGCCGTGCATCCGCCAGGTTCTGATCGGCGCCGGTGAGGGGATCACCGCCGAGGACGAGTTCGAGCGCAAGCTGTATGTGATCCGGCGCGTGATCGAGCGTGACGCCGGGGACGCGATCTCGGTCCCGAGCCTGTCCGCGCGGACGATCGTCTACAAGGGCATGCTGACCGCCCCGCAGCTGGTCAAGTACTTCCAGGACCTGCGCGACCCGCGCGTGACCACGCGCCTGGCGCTGGTCCACTCGCGCTTCTCGACCAACACGTTCCCGTCCTGGGAGCTGGCCCACCCGTTCCGGATGCTGGCCCACAACGGTGAGATCAACACGCTGCGCGGCAACCAGAACTGGATGCGAGCGCGTGAGTCCGCGCTGGCCTCCGAGCTGTTCGGCGACGATCTGGCCAAGGTCCTGCCGGTGGTCCAGGCCAGCGGCTCGGACTCCGCGGTGTTTGACAACGTGCTCGAGCTGCTGGTGCTCGCCGGCCGGCCGATCGAGCACGTGATGATGATGATGGTCCCCGAGGCCTACCGGACCCGGACCGACATCGATCCGGACGTCAAGGGCTTCTATGACTTCCACTCCTGCATGCTCGAGCCCTGGGACGGACCCGCGGCGCTGTGCTTCACCGACGGCCGCACCATCGGCGCGCTGCTTGACCGCAACGGCCTGCGCCCTGGCCGCTGGGTCCAGGACACCGAGGGTTACGTGGTGCTGGCCTCTGAGGCCGGCGTGATCACGGTCGCGCCCGAGCACATCCAGCGCAAGGGCCGGCTGGCGCCGGGCCGGATGTTCCTGCTCGACCTCGAGGAGGGCGTGATCGTCGACGACGAGACCGCCAAGCGCCGGGTCGCGTCGTCCAAGCCCTACGGCCAGTGGTACTCCGACGCCGTAGTCCACATCGACGACCTGCCCGACCGCGAGCCGGTCAAGCCGCGCAACGAGCCGCTGCGCTCCAAGCAGCTGGCCTTCGGCTACAGCCAGGAGGACCTGCGCCTGGTGCTGGCGCCGATGGCCGCGCGCGGTGAGGAACAGGTCGTCTCGATGGGCAACGATGCGGCGCTGTCTGTGTTGTCGGACCGCCAGCCGCTGCTGTTCTCCTACTTCAAGCAGCTGTTCGCGCAGGTGACCAACCCGCCGATCGACCCGATCCGTGAGCAGATCGTGATGTCGATCCAGGTCGGCGTCGGCCCGGAGGGCAACCTGCTCTCAGAGACCCCCGAGCAGGCCCACCAGCTGGTCATGGACCAGCCGATCCTGCGCAACCACGAGCTCGAGAAGCTGCGCCAGTGCAGCCATGAGATCTTCGTGCCCGCGACCGTCGACATCACCTGGCCGATCGAGACCGGCCCCGACGGGATGGAGGCGCGCCTGGAGAAGCTCTGTGAAGAGGCGGCCGCGCACGTCGACAACGGCGCCACGATCCTGATCCTGTCGGACCGCAACGTCGGGCCCGAGCGGGTCGCGGTGCCCTCGCTGCTGGCCGTCGCCGCGGTCCACCAGCACCTCGTGAACCGCAACACGCGCCTGCGGACCGGGCTGGTGATCGAGTCCGGGGAGCCGCGGCTGATCCACGACATGGCGACGCTGATCGGTTTCGGCGCCTCAGCGATCAACCCGTACGTGATGTTCGAGTCGCTCGACGAGCTGGCCGACCGGGCGCTGTTGCCCGCCGACCGCACGCGCGAGGAGGCCGAGCAGGGGATCGTCAAGGCGATCGGCAAGGGCCTGATGAAGACGATCTCCAAGATGGGGATCTCCACGATCCAGTCCTACTGCGGCGCCCAGATCTTCGAGGCGGTCGGGCTCGAGCGTGAGCTGATTGACAAGTACTTCACCGGCACCGCGTCGCGGATCGGCGGGATCGGCCTGACCGAGCTGTCGACTGAGGCGATGGAGCGCCACTTCCGCGCCTACCCGCGCACCGGCCGTGACCTGCTGCCGGTCGGCGGCGTGCTGCAGTGGCGCCGCGACGGTGAGCGCCACATCTGGAACCCGGACACGGTCGCCAAGCTCCAGCACTCCGTCCGCGGCGTGAACGGGCAGTCCTGGGGCTCCTATGAGGAGTTCGCCCGCGAGGTCAACGAGAAGGCCGCCCGCGGCGCCTCGCTGCGCGGCCTGATGGAGTTCAAGTTCGCTGATGAGCCGCTTGACCTGGACCAGGTCGAGCCCGCGACGGAGATCGTCAAGCGCTTCACCACCGGTGCGATGTCCCTGGGCGCGTTGTCGCGTGAGGCGCATGAGACGCTGGCGATCGCGCTGAACCGGCTCGGCGGCAAGTCCAACACCGGTGAGGGCGGCGAGGACCCGGTCCGCTGGAAGCGTGAGGCGAACGGCGACCTGCGCCGCTCGGCGATCAAGCAGATCGCCTCCGGCCGCTTCGGCGTGACGACCGAGTACCTGGTCAACGCCGACCAGCTGCAGATCAAGATGGCCCAGGGCGCCAAGCCCGGTGAGGGCGGCCAGTTGCCCGGCCACAAGGTCGATGACTACATCGCCAAGATCCGCCACTCGACGCCGGGGGTGGGGCTGATCAGCCCGCCGCCGCACCACGACATCTACTCGATCGAGGACCTCAAGCAGCTGATCTATGACCTGCGCACGGCGAACCCGTCGGCCAGCGTGTCGGTCAAGCTCGTCTCCGAGATCGGTGTCGGCACCGTCGCCGCGGGCGTCGTCAAGGCCAACGCCGACCATGTGACGATCTCCGGCGGGGACGGCGGCACCGGTGCCTCACCGCAATCCTCGATCCATGGCGCCGGCCTGCCGTGGGAGATCGGGCTGGCCGAGACGCAGCAGACGCTGCTGTTGAACGACCTGCGCTCACGCATCACCGTCGAGACCGACGGGCAGATGAAGACCGGGCGCGACGTTGTGGTGGCGGCGCTGTTGGGTGCCGACGAGTTCGGTTTCTCGACCGCGCCGCTGATCGCGATGGGCTGCATCATGATGCGCGTCTGTCACCTGGACACCTGCCCGGTCGGCGTCGCCACCCAGGACCC
>JAFMRN010000298.1 GCA_017354065.1 Solirubrobacterales bacterium | reverse complement strand
ATCACCGTGGGCGCGGACGACCTGGACGATCGCGTCGGTCTCACGGATGTTGGCCAGGAACTGGTTGCCGAGGCCCTCGCCCTGATGGGCGCCGGCCACCAGGCCGGCGATGTCATGGAAGGCGATGTTGTCCCAGACGATCTCAGAGGCGTGCGTGATCTCCGCGACCTTCTCCATCCGCTCGTCCTCCACGGGGACCACCGCGATGTTCGGCTCGATCGTCGTGAACGGGTAGTTCGCGGCCTCGGCTGCGGCTCCGGTGAGCGCGCCGAACAGGGATGACTTGCCGGCATTCGGCATGCCGACGATTCCGACCTTCATCGCCATCAGAGGACCTCTCCTATCGCTGTGCCGAGCAGCGCGCCGGCGGCGATGTCGCTCGGGTAATGGACTCCCAGGTACAGGCGGCTCAGGGCGAGACTTGACGCGATCCCGTAGAGCAACGGCGCTGGCAGCAGCTCACGGTAGACGCGGGCGGCAGCAAAGGACGTGGTGGAGTGCGCGCTGGGAAAGGACAACTGGGACAGCGTATGTGTGAGCTGGGGGAGGTCGTCGAGTTGCGGCCGTGGCCGTCGCACGATGCGTTTCACGATCTGGTTGATCGCGTACGCGGTGGCGACCGTGCCGGCGCCGTGGCGCCACGCAGCCTTGCGTTCGGGGTCGGAGCTCAGCCAGGAGCCCGTCAGGCCCAGGGCCAGCCAGCCGCCGGCGTGCTCACCGAGCTTCGAGTAGGCACCGACCGCCCGTTCCAGGCCACGCGAATGCCAGCGCGTGCGCAGCGCCAGCAGGATCTGGGTGTCAAGTGAGCGCAGGGTCTTTAGAAGCCGACGCGGTGTTCCGCGTGGTCGACCAGTAGGTAGTCGATGCGCGTCAAGTCCAGTACGAGCGTGCCGTCCTCGGCATCGATCTCATGCCACCCGCCGGTGCTGCCCAGGGCTTGGCGCAGCTTCGCCAGGTCCTCCGTGTCGACGCGGGCATGCACGGTCTGACCGCCGTGGAAACCGATGCTGATCTTCTGGGGTTTGTTGGTTGCGCTCATTGGCTGGCTCCGCTGTGTCGAATTCTCGGCGGGATCGTAGTGCCACCGAATCCCCGGAGGCGGGCCCCTAGCCCGATACGCTTGCGCGCCGTGAGCGATTCCAGCACCGCGGCACCGGCTTCAGAGCCCTACTCCGAGAACAACCTGCTGGATCGTCTCAGCTCCGAGGCCACGCTCGAGCGCTTCTACGCATACCAGTCAGAGCGTGAGCGGACGCTGCTGGACCGGCGTCTCGGGATCTCCAGCGGGCGGGTGCTGTCCGTCGGCTGTGGCTGGAATCCGGGACGCGAGCTGTTCCCGTCTCCGGCATTCACGCTCGTGGGTGCCGACGCGGACGGCTACAAGGTTGACGCGGTGCTGGCTGAAGGCCGCGCTGATCAGGGGCTCGTTGGGTATGCAGGCTCGCTTGGCCTGCCGTCCGCATCCTTCGACGTGGTGCTCTACCGCCTGGTGCTCCACCATGTGGTCTTCCAGCAGCCGTTGGCCGGGTGTTTCCGGGAGGCGGCGACACTGCTGAAGTCCGGCGGTGCACTGGTCACGATCGAGCCGAACCTGTATCACCCGGTCGGCCTCGGCTTGGCGCTGGCCAACGGACTGGGGCTGGGCACGGCGCTGCACGGCACGCCTGATGACGTGCCGCTGTCGCCGCGTGCGCTGGCCAAGGAGGCGCGCGGCGCCGGCCTGGTACCCGAGTTCTACGCGGTCACCTACACGTGGCGCCGGTTGAGCCCGCGGCTCCAGCGCGTGGTCGCGCGGCTGGACACGCTGGGTGCGCGCCCGCGGGCGGCGCGCTTCGGCCACAGCGTGCTGATGCTCGCGCGTAAGCCCGCTCAGTGAACGGGCTGGACGATCTCTGTCAGCACGCCGCCGCTGGAGGCGGGGTGCAGGAAGGCGACCTTGGAGTTGCGGATCCCGATCCGCGGGCTCTCATCGATCAGCCGCACGCCGTCAGCGGCTAGCGTGCCGAGCGTTGCCTCAATGTTCTCCACGCGGTAGGCCACGTGGTGAAGGCCCGGGCCGCGCTTGGCCAGGAACTTGGCGACGCCGGTCTCGGGACCGAGCGGTGCGATCAGCTCGATGTGGCCGTCACCAACGTCCAGCAGCGCCGCCTCGACGCCCTGCTCGGCGACGGTCTCACGGTGCACAAGCTCCAGCTTCAGGGTGTTGGTGTAGTAGGGCAGCGCGGCATCTATCTCCTCAACCGCGATCCCGACGTGATCTATAAGGCTCAGCATCCGGGCTCAGCGTACCCGAATGCAGCGCGGGGACCGCGGGTATATGTACCTGCCCGTGGCAGCCTCGCGGATTTATAACCCCATCTATAACCCCACTTGGGGGTATAAATCTGCGAGTGCGTGACTTGCGGGGTAGTGATACCCGGCGTGGGGCGGCCAGAGCCGTCGCCCGCCCGGCGGTGAGCGCTCAGCTGACCGGCGTCAGCCGCGGGTTCGGCATCCAGCGCCGGCCGACCTTCGCACAGGGCTGGCCGTCGACTAGCACGACGTCCGCGGTGAAGTCGTTCTGTCCGCGGATCAGGGAGGAGCCGACGCCGTAAGCGTCAACGGGGACCCCAGCCGTCTCGAAGCGCTCGATCCGTTCCGCATTGAAGCCGCCGCTGGCGACGATCCGCACGTGCTCAAAGCCGTGGGCGTCCAAGGCCGAGCGCACCTTCTCCACGAGCCGCGGATTCACGCCCCGCGGGTCATAGCCGCCCATCTCATTCCACAGGGCGCGGTCGACCAACTGCTCGGAGGTGTCCAGCCGCACGCCCCAGAGGTCCGGCCCCAGCGCCTCCGCGACGGCCAGGGCAGTGCCGACGCTGTCATTGGACCAGTCGGCCAGCACGGTGATGTTCATCTGGTCCTTGAACCGCGCCGCGAAGACCTTGGCGGCGGTGACCGTGTCACCGCCGTAGGCGGCGATCAGGCCGTGGGGCACCGTGCCGATCCCGACCCCGCCCCACCACGACGCTTGGGCGTCGGTCGAGACGCCGATCGCGCCGGCCACGTGCGCGGCCCAGCCGTCACCGGTCTGCACCAGCCAGTGATCGTGGCGGGCGGGGAAGTAGAAGATCGGTTTGCCCCGGGCCGCCTCC
>JAFMRN010000297.1 GCA_017354065.1 Solirubrobacterales bacterium | reverse complement strand
CGCGCGGACGCTTGGAGAGGATCTCGCCCCACGCGGTCTCCGCCGCGCCGCGCCCGTATACGTTCGCGGTGTCAAAGAAGTTGATGCCGGCGTCAAACGCGGCAGCGGTACAGGCGGCGGTCTGCTGGGCCTCGACCCCTCCCGAGTAGGTGAGCCACGCGCCGAGTGAGATCTCGGAGACCTCGAGATCTGAACTTCCGAGCTTGCGGTACTTCATGGGCCTCCTTGGTCCGGTTGCCTTACCAAGATGACAGACGCCCGCGGGCCACGCGCGCTCCACTCAGTGACCGGCACCAACCGGTACCGGCGACCCCGCCTCGCCCTCCGGCGTCGGCCGGTCTGGCGCGTGCACATGGAAGTCCCTGGGACGGATCAACACCAGCGCGCAGGCGCCGCCGGCGAAGGCCAACAGCGCCGTGATCAGGCACAGCTCCGACACTGCGCTTGCGTAGTGGACGCTGACGGTGGCGGGCGTCGCGCTCTTCAGCTTGGAGGCGAAGATCGAGCCGAGCGCCGCCACTGACGTCGCGATCCCCACCTGGCGGAAGGTGGTGTTGATGCCGGAGGCCATCCCGGAATCCTGGGGTGCCACCACACCTACCGCGGTTGACGCCAGCGGCGCGTTGACCATCCCGGATCCGAGCCCGGCAACCACGAAGCCCGGGATCAGATGCGTCCAGTCAGTGCCGGCGCCCAGGCCGCGCATCAACAGCAGCCCGGCGCCGACCAGCCCCAGGCCGGGACCGATCAGGAACCGCACGGGCATGTGGGCGGAGAGCCGTCCGGCGGGAATCGCGGTCAGCAGCGAGCCGGCCGTGATGATCGCCAGCCGCCAGCCGCAGCCAAGCGCTGAGAAGTGGTCGGCGTTCTGGAAGTACAGGACGATGTAGAGGAACATCGCGAACAGCGAGCCGTTCATCGCGAACGCGGCTATCGAGCCACCGAGGAACGTCGGCTTGCGGAACAACGCCAGGTTGAACATCGGCTGGCGGACCAGCAGCTCGACCAGCGGGAACGCGACCAGCAGCCCGGCCGCGATCACCAGCGCGACCTGAACCTTGGTAGCGCCCCAGCCGTCGAGACCGGAGTCAATCAGCCCGTACACAAGTGCGGTCAGGCCGAGGGTGAAGACCAGGAACCCGGCGACGTCGACCTGACGGTGCTGCGGGGGCCGGAACTCGGCCACCTTCGTCAGCGTGATCAGGATCGCGAATGCCCCGATCGGGACGTTCACAATGAAGATCCAGTGCCAGCTGAGCTCGGTGGTGAGGATGCCGCCGAGCAGCGGACCGAGCGCGGTTGAGGCAGCCGCCACCGCGCCCCAGGCGCCAAAGGCGACGCCACGCTCACGGCCGTGGAAGGTCTGGGCCAGCAGCGCCAGGGAGGTCGCGAACACGGTCGCCCCGCCGATCCCCTGCAGTACGCGCCAGATGATCAGCTCGGTGCCCGAACCCGCCACCCCGCACAGCAGCGAGCCGAGGGTGAAGATGCCGAGCCCTGCGGCAAACACGGTCCGGCGGCCGAAGATGTCGGCCAGTGAGCCGGTCGGCAACAGCAGCGCCGCCAGAGACAGGCTGTAGGCGTCAACCATCCACTGCACATCGCTGAAGCTCGTGTGTAGGGAGCCGCGGATCTGTGGTAGCGCCACGACAACGATCGTGATGTCGATCAGCAGCATGAATGTGCCCAGGCACACGGCCAGCAGCGTCCAGTTCTTGTGCGGGGTTGAGGTCACGCCAACCCAACTTATCACAAGACCTTGTTCTTGCAACGCCTTGTGATTAGCATCACGGTCGGGTAGATTCCCCGATGTGCCGGAAACCGACTCGCCCAACCTCCACCACCTCCACCACCTGCTGTGGGAGTGCTACACGCACACGCTCCCGATCGGCGATGAGGTCTTTGCTGATAGCGAGCTGACACTGCCGCTGGCCGGCGCGCTCGACATGATCGGGACCTGGCCGGGCTCGACCACGGCCGGACTGGCGCGGCGGATGCCCAAGACCCAGCAGGCGATCAGCCAGCTGGTCGCGCGGCTGGAGAGCCTGGGCTACGTGGAACGCCGGCTCGGCACCGGGCGCGGCATCGGCCTGTATCTGACCCGGGAGGGTGAGCTCGCCCGTGCCGACGGCAACCGCCGTGAGGAGCTGCTCCAGGCGCGGCTCGGCGAGCTGCTGGGAGGACAGGTCCTGGCGCAGCTGACCGACGCGCTGGAGCAGGCGCGCAGCCGCTTCAACGCGCCCGCCGGCGCTTAGAACTCCAGCCCCGGCTGCTCCGGACCCGCGACCCCGCTGTTCACCGCGGCCTGGCGTACCGCCTCGGCGACCGTGTCGTGCACGCTCTTGTCCAGGACCTCGGGGATCAGCTCTGACTCGACGGTCAGGCCTGCCAGCGCCCAGGCCGCCGCGCGCTTCATCTCGACGTTGATCGCCCGCGCGCCCGCGTCCAGCGCGCCGCGGAAGATGCCCGGGTAACCCAGCACGTTGTTGACCGAGGTGCCGTCGGCGGCAAAGGCCGCACCGGCTGCCAGTGCCTCCTCCGGCTCGATCTCCGGAACCGGGTTGGTCAGCGCGAAGATCACCTGGCCCTTGCGCACCATCTCGGGCTTGATCAGGCCGGGCCGGCCGCTGGTGGCGACCACCACGTCGGCCTCCGCCATCACCTGCGCCATCTCCGCGCTTTCAATCCCGTGCGCGGCCGCGTACTGCTTCGCCGGCTCACTCGGATCGGCGGCCAGCACGCGCTTGACCCCGGCGTCGTGGATCAGGTTGGCAATCCCGAACCCGGCGGCCCCCAGGCCGATCTGTCCGACCACCGCGTTCTCCAGCCGGATTCCGACCTGGCGGCAGGCGACTATCACCGCCGCCATGGTGACCACCGCGGTGCCGTGCACGTCGTCGTGCATCACCGGCTGGGGCAGCGCTTCTATGAGCCGTCGCTCGATCTCGAAGCAGCCGGGTGTGGCTATGTCCTCCAGGTGGATGCCGCCGAACCCGGGAGCGATCCGCACGACCGTGTCAACCAGTTCATCCACGTCCTGGGTGTCGACCAGGATCGGCACCGCGTTGACCCCGACCAGCTGCGCGTAGAACAGCGCCTTGCCTTCCATCACCGGCATGCTCGCCAGCGGGCCGACGTTGCCGAGCCCC
>JAFMRN010000296.1 GCA_017354065.1 Solirubrobacterales bacterium | reverse complement strand
CGAGGATGCCATGCTCGGCCGACAGGCCGGCCACCGTGAGGTTGGCGTCACCAAGGACCTGCGGAAGCGAGAAGCCGGCCAGGTTGCCGCAGGCCTTGAACCCGGCGTCCACAATGGCGCGGCCGGGTGCCTGCGTGCTGACCACGGTGGTCAGCACGGTCAGGGCAGGCTCAAGGCTGACGTGACAGTCTTCGGCGTAGAAGCGGTCCATCAGGCAGCCGCCCCCGGCCTGGATCTCGGTGAGGCCGGGCAGCTCCGCCGTGGACTGGAAGCTTCCCGTGCCGCCCGAGCTCACGATCTCGACCTCGTGCCCAGCCGCCCGGAGGTCGGCTGCCACGCAGGTCAGGATGCCTAGGGCGGCGGCGCAGCGGGCATGCTTCTCGGCGGCGGGCCAGACCTTGAGCAGGTGTCCCTCGTAGCCCATGACGCCGGCCAGCCGGAGACCAGGCGCGTCGGCGATGGCGGCCGCGAGCGCGAGCGCGTCACCGCTGCCGCGTACGCCGGTCCGCGCCATGCCGATATCGACCTCGATCAGCAGCGGGATCCGCGTCCCGGCCCGCGCCGCCGCGTCCGCGGCGAGACGGATGTGGTCCATGCTGTCGACGCAGACGATCACCTCCGCACTGGCCTGCAGCGCCGCGGCCCGCTGCCACTTCAACGGGGTCGCCAGGTGATTGGCGACGAGCACGTGGCCGATGCCGCCGGCGGCCATCACCTCGGCCTCACTGACCTTGGCGCACGTGACGCCGATCGCCCCGTGCTTCAGCTGAAGCTGCGCGAGCTGCGGTGACTTGTGCGCCTTCACATGCGGGCGCCACGCAAGGCCGTGCCCGGTGAGGAAGCTGTTGATGGTTTCCGCGTTGCGCTCGAACGCGTCGAGATCAAGCACCGGCACCGGCGTATCGGCGCTGTCGACCAGCTGGCCGACGAGGGTTGTCGGCGCCGTCACCGGCCCGCCGTAATCCCTGACTTGCGCGTGATGATCCGCCGGGCCGGCGGACGGCTGACGGCGTGAACGTCTTGAGCATACATATGCATAAACGCTAACCTCAGGCCGAAGGACCCGCAAGGCCTGTGCGGGCGGCAATCCGCGCTGGTCGCGCTCGGTCATCCGCGGTCAAGCCGGCCTGCCCGGCCGTGTTTTTTCCAAGGTGACAGGGTCAGAAGCCGCAAAACAGACGGTTGACGGGGCGCTAATCCGCAGCCAAACTCTATTCACAACGACGTGACAAGCACGTAACCCAGCCTCGGCACACTCACAGTGTTCCGTATGCACAACCCTCGCACGCACCGAGACCGGTTAGCTCCTGTGCCAGGAGATGGGTCCGATCGGTCGAACCAGTTCCGGTTGCCGTGCGCCCAGTTCGGTCCGGCAGCGTCAGAACCGGCTCAAAGTCGTGAGCAGTGGCGCGACGTAGAACGTGAAGAGGAGCGTTATGAGGTCTAGACGTGGGCTCCAGTGGACGGGAGCGCTGTTTGTCGCAGGGCTGCTGTCGCTAGCCGCGTGCTCAAGCAATTCCGGCAACAGCCCCGCAAACTCGGCCGCCTCCGGCGGCAGCAATTCGTCGACGCTGCACGTGACGGCATCGGAGGAAATGGCCGACCTGAACCCGTTCACGGCATCAGGGCAGGGCAAGTCCGAGGTGCTCTCCGCCATCGCGCCGCCGCTGCTGTACTTCAACGGCGACAACCAGATCACGTCCCAGCTCCTGAAGTCGTGGACGGCCACGGACAACGACATGACGATCAACCTGGTGCTCAAGCCAGGCATGAAGTGGAGCGACGGGCAGCCCATCACGTCCGCTGACATGCTCATGTCGCTGACGGCCTACATGGACGCCCCGATCAGCACACAGGCGGGCCGAATCGGCGCGGTGGCAGGCCTGGACGCGCTGGCGAAGGACGGCTCGACGCCGGTCAGCCAGATCAAGCTCGCCGGCCTTTCCACGCCGGACAAGTACACCCTCCAGGTCAAGCTGGCGACACCGGATGTGGCCTGGATTCCGCAGCTGGCGTTGCTGCCCTACTGGTCGCTCCTGCCGGAGCACGTCCTGGGCAAGGACACGCTGTCGACGATCGCGAAGGATTCCTACTTCAAGACCTGGCCGGTGTCCGACGGGGCGTTCACGCTCGAGAAGTGGGTGTATGGCCAGTACGCCGAGGTGCAGGCCAACCCCAACTGGCCAGGTGGCAAGCCCGGTTTCCAGCACGTGTTCTTCGAGATCATCAACAGCGACCAGATGCAGGCCCAGCTGCAGACCGGTCAGATCCAGTACATGTACCCGGTCTCTCCGACCCAGGCCGCGAGCGTGAAGAGCATCTCGGGCGTCACGATTCAGCAGCACCAGGGGGTTGCGCCGGACACGCTGGGCCTGAACTATAACTCCCCGGCGCTGAAGGACCCGCGGGTGCGCGAGGCGATGATCTACGCGATGAACCGCGAGCAGATCTGCAAGACCGTGCTCGCCGGTTACTGCACGATTTCCACGCCTAACATCCGTGAGATCGCGCCCGCGTGGTCGCTCCCGACGACCGGGGTGAACGAGTACACCTACGACCCGGCCAAGGCGAAGGCGCTGCTGGCCGCGGCGGGATGGAAGCCGGGCACAACGCTCACCATCCTGACCAGGACGGCCGACGCGCCTGCCTACGTGGAGCAAGCCATGACGATCATCCAGGGCGAGGAGGCCGCGGTCGGCATCAACATCAAGCTGGAGAACGTCTCGACCGCCGAACTGCTCAACATGTTCCCCAAGAAGACCGGGTGGGACGGCTTCTGGGTCAGCGGTGCGAACTTCGCCGCCGACCCGTCCCAGATGGGGAACTACATGATGTGCTCGCAGCGGTACCCGGCCGGCGGAAACACGAGCCAGTTCTGTGACCCGGCGGTCGACAAGCTGTTCACCCTTGGCCTTACGCAGGCCAACCAGTCACAGCGTGCCGCGACCTACCAGCAGATCTTTACGGTCCTCAACCACAACCCGTCGGAGATCTACCTGTACAACGTCGATTCGATCTCCGCGTTCGACTCGCGGCTGCAAGGCCCCGCGCCCTTCGGCAGCAACTCAAGCGCATACTTCGATATCGGCAAGTGGCACTGGGCGACCTCGTCGTCCTCCTGAGATTACCCACCGCCAGCACTCAGCCGGCTG
>JAFMRN010000295.1 GCA_017354065.1 Solirubrobacterales bacterium | reverse complement strand
CGTGTTGGTGCCGCTGTCACCGTAATCCGCGGCGTCGGGCAGCGCCCCGGCGCCGCAGGCATCGATCACCACCACGAAGGTTCTACGCGAGAAGCGGGCGCACATCCCGGGGACCGTACTCCCGCGCGCCCGGTCAGTCGTGCTTGCGCTGCGCGCGCGGGTGCGCGTCGAAATACACGTCGCGCAGGCGCTCGGCGCTCAGGTGCGTGTACATCTGCGTGGTGCCGATGTCCGCGTGGCCGAGCATCTCCTGCAGTGAGCGCAGATCACAACCCCCGGCCAACAGGTGCGTGGCGAAGGTGTGGCGCAGCGTGTGCGGGCTCATCCGCGCGTCGAGCCCGGCGCTGCGAGCGTGCCCCTGGACGATCTTGTAGAGCCCCTGGCGTGACAGCGGGCCGCCGCGCAGGTTGACAAACACGTGGGCCTCATCAGTGATGCCCACCAGCTTCGGCCGGGCGCGCGTCATGTAATCGCTGAGCGCGCTCAGCGCCTTGGAGCCGATCGGCACGACCCGGTCCTTGTCCCCCTTGCCGTGTGCGACCAGCACCCCGGCCTCCAGGTCGACGGCTGAGAGCTCCAGGCCGATCGCCTCCGAGGCCCGCAGGCCGCAGGCATACATCGTTTCCAACAGCGCCCGGTCACGCATTGCGCCGGGGCTGTTGCCCTGGGGCTGTGCCAGCAACCGGCTGACCTCATCACGGCTCAGCACCTTCGGCAGGCGCTCCTTGGAGCGCGGCGCGCGCAGTTCGGCGGTCGGGTCGGCCTCGATCAGCTGCTCACGCAGGAGGTGCCTGTAGAAGGAGCGCAGGCAGGCGATCTTGCGCTGTAGAGTCGCCGGCTTGGCGGCCGAACGCTCGTCGGTGCCCTCAGCCAGCTCGCTGACAAAGGCTGCCAGCTGGGGTCCGCCGATCAGCAGTGGCGCGACCGCCTTGCGGTCCAGGAACTCGCCGTACTGAGACAGGTCGCGGCTGTATGCCTCGAGCGTGTTCCGGGACAGGCCACGTTCCAGCTCAAGGTAGGCGAGGAAGTCCAGCGTCAGCTCGCGCAGCGCCGCTGAGGGGCGCTGATCTGCGGCACTGCGGTCATCTATTACGGCCATGGCCTTTGCTTCGCCCCGGCGCGCGGTGCTCCTGTGCCTGCAAGCTTCCGGTCAGCCGAAGTAGTCCTCTGACAGCCAGGCGAGGGTTGCGGCGAGCCCATCGGCATAGCCGACGCGGGGCTCCCAGCCGAGCGTGCTGCGCAGCTTCTGGTTGGAGAAGTCCTGGGGGCGGCCCATCACCTGCACGGCGGCGCGGGACAACAGCGGCGGGGCGCTGAGGCCGGTGCGCTTGCGGACCGCGCGGTAGCCCTCCTCAAACCCGACGCCCAGCTTCCAGGCGACGCGGTAGCGCAGCCGCAGCAGCGGCGGGGGCGCGCCGACCCCCCGGGCGAGATCGAAGATGAACTGACGCCAGGTCACGTCCAGGCCGTCAACGACGTTGAAGGCCTGGCCGGCCGCACGGGGGTCGGACATCGCGGCCAGGACGGCGTCGGCGAGGTTCTCAACATAGATCAGACCGGCGTTGACGTTCCCGCCGCCGATCAGCGGCAGGTAGCGCTGGCGCAGTCCTTTGGCTATCTCACCCACGATGTCCGGGGCGCGCGGTCCATAAATCGTCGCGGGCCGCAGGATCACCAGCTCCGTGGGGGTGCCGTCGGTCGCGTCCAGCAACACGGCCTCAGCCTCGCGTTTGGTCTGTGAGTACCAGTTCGCAAACCCGGACGGGACGTACTCCTCGCTCACCAGGCGCCCGCCGGGGTAGCCGTAGACATCCGTGGTCGAGATCTGCACAAAGCGCCGCACCCTGGCCCGCACGGCCGCGGTGACCAGCGCGCGCGTGCCCTCGACGTTGGCGGCCCGGATCTCCTCGACCGTGGCCCAGTCGGTCACCAGCGCCGCCGAGTGCACGACCGCGTCAACCCCGTCCAGAGCGCGCGCCAGCGAGCCGGCGTCGTTGAGATCGCCGAGCACAAGCTCCACGCCGGGACCGTCCCCGTCAGCGGCCAGTGACTCCAGGCGCCCGGTCTCCGAGCTGGTGCGGACGAGACAGCGTACGCGCTGTCCCTCGGCCACGAGCCGTTCGGCGATATGCCCGCCGACGAACCCGCTGGCGCCGGTCAACAGGATCACGGCGCATCCTCCACCAGCGCGAGCGCCAGCGCCAGCCCGTCCTCCAGCGCGGTGCCGGAGACGCGTTCTGTCAGCTCGTGTGCGCGCTCGGTGCCGTTGGCGAGGTTCAAAACCTCCAGCCCGTTGAGCCGGAACGCGTTGGCGTCCGAGCCACCGCCGCTGGCAATCGGCCGCGGCTCATAGCCGATCGCGCGGAGCGCACGCTCCGCGCGCAGGTAGGAGGGCTCGGAGTGCTTGACGCGATAGCCGGCGAAGATCCGCGCGACCTGGACGTCAAGATCGGCGCCGCCGCCGTCGGCGCCGTCCTGGAGCGCGTCCACGGCATCGGTGATAACCGCGTCCACGCGCGCCTGCTCGATCGAGCGGACCTCGGCCTCGATGCTGCAGCGGTCGGCTACGACGTTCGTCGCGGTTCCGCCAGCGATCCGGCCGACGTTGGCGGTCGTCTCATGGTCGATCCGCCCCTGGGGCATGTTCGCGACAGCACGGCCCGCCGCGACTATCGCGTTCAAGCCCTGCTCGGGGTGCAGGCCGGCATGGGCGGCACGGCCGCGGATCTCAGCGTTGATCCGCATGTAGGTCGGCGCGGAGGCGATGATCTCCCCGATCGGCGTCGCATGGTCGAACACATACCCAAAACGGCTCGCGAGCTTAGAGGTGTCGAAGTGCTCGGCGCCGTGCAAGCCGGTCTCCTCCGAGATCGTGAACAGCAGCTCAAGTCCGACCGGCGGCGGCGACGCGCCGGCGTCGCTCGGTGCGTAACGGCGCGCGACCTCGATGATCGCCGCGACCGCGGCCTTGTTGTCCGCGCCGATGATCCCGGGGTTGGCGTTCTGCCAGCCGCCGTCGCTGAAGACCGGCTCCACCGGCGAGACCGGCGGCACCGTATCCATGTGCGCGCACAGCAGCAGGTACTCGTTGCTCTCACCGGGGATCCGGGCGAGCAGGTTGCCGGCGTTGGCGCCGACGGCGGGGCCGGCGTCG
>JAFMRN010000099.1 GCA_017354065.1 Solirubrobacterales bacterium | reverse complement strand
GATGGTTATGAGGGGGTCCGTGAGGGCAACGTGATCGGGACCTACCTGCACGGACCGCTGTTGCCCAAGAACGCGTGGTTCGCCGACTGGCTGATCGCCCGCGCGCTGCAACAGGACGGCGGCCTCAGCGAGCTCGACGACGAACTGGAACGCCAGGCTCACGCGGACGCGTGCCGGGCTGCGGGGCTATGAGGCGCCTGCTAGGCGCGGCGCTCGCGGCCCTGCTGTTGTGCGCTTGTAGCACGGGCGGGCCGAGCACGACCCGGACCAACGCGCCGGCCGCGGCCACCACCTTCGCGAACGTGCAGCCGAAGCCACCCAGCACGAAGGACACCACCACGACGCTGCCGGGTGCCGACCGCCCCCCGATCGTCGTCGGCGACATGAACACGCCCGAGCAGTTCATGCTCGGGGCGCTCTACCAGCAGGCGCTGACCGCCCAGGGCTACCACGTCGAGCTGACCAGGGACATCGGCACCACCGCCGTCTCCGAGCACGCGCTGGCCCAGGGCAGCCTCGACATCTACCCGCAGTACCTGAACAAGTTCGCCACCGATGTGATGGGTGACCACAGTCGCTTTCCGAGCCTGACCGCCGCCTACGCCGCCGCGCGCGCCTACGCGAAGGCGCACAAGCTGACGCTGCTCGCCCCCACCCCCTTCAGTGACACGGCCGGTATCGCGGTGCTCACGCCGTTTGCACGGCGCAACCACCTGCGCTCGCTCAGCGACCTCAAGCGCGTGTCCGCGAAGCTCACCCTCGGGGTGCCGCTGGAGTACTCGCTGGAGCCCGACGGCCTGCCGGCCCTGGAGCGCGCTTACAAGTTCAAGTCCGGACTGACGACCTCGGCGAACATCGGCAACCAGTACGACATGCTGCGCAACGGCACGATCCAGGCGGCCTACGTCGCGACCTCTGACGGCGAGCTCGCCTCTGATGACATCACGACCCTGAGCGACCCGCAGGGCTTTTACGGCTACGGCAACGTCGTGCCGGTGATCCGCAACTCCGTACTCAAACAGGAGGGACCGGCTTTTGCGCAGACGATCGAACGCGTCGACAGCCTCTTGACCCAGCGCGCGATCCGCGGCCTGAACGCGGAGATGAGCCAAAGCTCGCTCGACCCGGAGGCGATCTCCGGAGAGGTCGCCCGTGACTTCCTGCAGGGTTACGGGATGGCCCCGCCGCCGCCGTGGTCGACCACCACCAGCACGACCACCACGGCCACGCGGTCAACGACCCGTTGACCCGAACCCGCCGGCGCCGCGGTCGCTGTCGCTGAGGCACTGAACCTCGACCACCGCGGGCAGCGCGACGTCGATCAACACCAGCTGGGCGATCCGTTCTCCCGCGCCGAGCACCACGCTCTCGTGCTGGTCGGTGTTCAACAACAGCACCTTCAGCTCGCCGCGATAGCCGGCGTCGACCAGCCCGGGTGCGTTCACCAGCGCGATGCCGTGCTTGTGCGCGAGGCCCGAGCGTGGCAGCACCAACCCCGCCTGACCGTAGGGGATCTCGACGGCGACCCCGGTCCGCGCCTGGACGCGCTGGCCCGGCGTGAGCGTGATCGGCTCCAGCGCGTGCAGGTCCAGCCCCGCGTCACCGGGGTGGGCTCGCCGCGGCAGCTTGGCGGCCGGATCGAGCCGCTGAACTCGCAGGGTCATCCGCCGTTCATGCTGAAGGCATACGCGCTGAACCGCGCCGCCACGGGCGGGGGCAGCCGCGCGGTCACATGAAAGCCCTCCGGCGTGTCCTCACGCGTCAGGTCGCCGGCCAGCTCGTGCAGCTCGGCCAGCCGGCCGCCGGAGTCGAACGGGATCATCAGGTCGACCTCCACCAGCTTGGCCGCGAACTCCGCCTGGATCCGCTCGGACAGCTCCTCCAGGCCCTCGCCGGTCCGCGCTGAGACGAGCAGCGCCCCGGGGTGACGGTTCATCAGCGCCTGGCGCGCGTCCGGGTCGAGCGCGTCGACCTTTGTCAGCACCAGCAGCCGTGGTGCCTCATTCGCGCCGATCTCGTTCAGCACCTCATCCACGGCGCCGGCCATCTCCAGGCGCGCTTCCTCCGGCGCCGAGCCGTCAGCGACATGCAGGATCAGGTCGGCCAGCCGTGTCTCCTCAAGCGTGGCCCCGAAAGCCTCAACGAGCTGGTGGGGCAGCTTGCGGATGAAGCCGACGGTATCGGTCAGCAGGTAGTCGCGGCCGCCGGCGCGCAGCACGCGCGTGGTCGGATCGAGCGTGTGGAAAAGCTGGTCGCGGACGCCGACCTCGGCGCCGGTCAGGGCGTTCAGTAACGTCGACTTCCCCGCGTTCGTGTAGCCGGCAAGCGCAATCTGGGGCAGGTGCGCGCGTTCACGCTCGGCGCGCATCACGCCGCGGTTGCCGGACACGTGGGCCAGGCGCCGCTTCAGCGCCGAGATCCGGTTGCGGGCCAGCCGGCGGTCGGTCTCGATCTGCGTCTCACCGGGGCCACGCGTCCCAACGCCGCCGACGCCGAGACGGTCGAGGTGGGACCACAGGCCCCGCATCCGCGCCATGTTGTACTGCAGCTGGGCGAGCTCGACCTGGAGCTTGCCCTCAGCGCTGTTGGCGTGGCTCGCGAAGATGTCGAGGATCACCGCCGTGCGGTCGATCACCGGCACTCCCAGCGCCTGCTCGAGGTTGCGTTCCTGGCGCGGCGTCAGCTCGTCATCACAGGCGACGACGTTGGCGTCGGCGCGCTTCAGCTCGGCCTTGACCTGATCGATCTTGCCCGCGCCGAGGTACGTGTTCGGCTCGGGCTGGTCGCGCGCCTGGACCATCTGGCCGACCGTCACGGCACCCGCGGTCAGCAGCAGCTCCGACAGCTCCGCCAGATGGTCGGTGTGCTCGCCCAGGTGCTCGGTTGAGGTTCGCTCGACGACGCCGATCATGAAGGCGCGCTGCTTGGCCTTGGCGGTCGGGGACCGCATCGCCGGCGCGCTAGGACTCATCTATAAGACATTACTTGGGGTCAGAGCTTCCGGATCCGCTCGACGGCCTCAAGCAGCCGGTCATCGGGGGTTGTCAGGCTGATCCGGAAGTAGCCCTCGCCGCTGGCCCCGTAGGAGCCGCCGGGTGATATCACAACCCCGGCCTGTTCCAGCACGTGCTCGCAGTAGGCCGCCGAGCTGTCAAAGCCCGCCGGGATCGGCGCCCAGATATAGATCGTGCCCTTGGGCTTCTGGACCTTCACCCCGGCGGCGGTGAGCGCGTCGACCACCAGGTCACGCCGGCGCGTGTAGATCGCGTTCTGCTTGGCGACCTCGGCATCCACGTCGGGCTCCAGCGCGCGTACTGCAGCCAGCTGAATCGCCTCAAACAGGCCCGAGTCGATGTTCGACTTCAGCTTCCAGAACGCGCTCAGGGCGTCCGCGTTGCCGACGATCGCAGCGGCGCGCCAGCCGGTCATGTTGTAGCCCTTGGACCAGGAGAAGACCTCTACGCCGACGTCCTTGGCGCCGGGCGTGGCGAGGAACGACGGGGCGACATAGCCGTCATAGGTCGTCTCGCTGTAGGCCATGTCAGACACGGCCAGGATGTCGTGGGCCTCACAAAGCGCCACGACCTTCTCGAAGAAACCGTCGGGCACCACCGCGCCGGTCGGGTTGTTCGGGTAGTTGAAGTACAGGAGCTTCGCCTTGGCCAGCGTCTCAGCGGGAACCGCGTCGAGGTCGGGGGCAAAGCCGAGGTCCTCCTTCAGCGGCAGCAGCACGGCTTCTGAGCCGACCAGCGTCGGGCCGCCGGTGTAGACCGGATACCCCGGATCGGAGGCCAGCGCGACATCCCCGGGGTCGAGGAACGCGAGGTTCAGGTTGAAGATGCACTCCTTGGCGCCGATCGCGGGCATGACCTCGGTCTCAGGGTCGAGCTGCACGCCGAAGCGACGCTCATAGAACTTGGCGACCCCCTGACGGAACTCGTCGCGGCCGCGGTTGGACGGGTACTGGTGGGTGCCGGCGTCGGCCACGGCCTGCTGGACGGCTGCGACGACCTGCGGGTAGGTCGCCATGTCCGGATCCCCGATCCCGAGTGAGATCACGTCGACCCCGGCGGCCTTCTTCGCCGCGATCTTGCGCTCCAGCTCGGCGAACAGGTACGGCGGGATCTTTGACAGACGCTCAGACGGTTGCATGCAACTCCTCAATCAGCTCTTTGCTCAGGGTTCCGGTATAGACGGGCTTCGCCCAGCCACTCAGGTTGATGTGCAGGTCCTCCTCGACCTCGACCTCCAGCTCGCCGCCGTCCAGGATGACCGTGACGGGCGACTCGCCGCCGGCCAGCACGTGCGCGACCGCCGCGCCGGTTCCGCCGGTACCGCTGGCCAGGTCCTCACCGACACCGCGCTCGAAGATCCGCGCGCGGATCTTGTTGTCCGCCAGCGGCGTGTACCAGGACACGTTCGTGCGGTTCGGGAACAGCGCGTGCTTCTCGATCCCGCCGCCGATTGCCGGCAGGTCCAGCGCTTTCAGTTCCGCCTCATCGGCCACGCGGATCGAGCACTGCGGGTTGCCGATCTTCACGTGCTGGAAGCTCCAACTGCGCCCGTCAGCCTCCAGCTGACCGCGCCCGTCCTCCCCGCCGCTTGGGAAATCGTCGCTCTTCAGCCGCGCGCGGCCCATGTCGACGGTGCAGGTCGTTGCGCTGGTGATGGTCGGGCGGATCTCACCGGCGGCGGTCTCGACGCTGAACTGCTGAGACTCGGTCCAGCCGTTGTTGCGCAGGTACAGCACCGCTTCACGCACGCCGTTGCCGGACAGCTCCGCTTCCGAGCCGTCGGGGTTGAAGATCCGCAGGTTGGCGACGAACCCGGGCGTGTCGGTCGCAGAGACCAGCACGATCCCGTCGGAGCCGAGGCCGAAATGCGGCGCGCACAGCTTCTGGATCCGCGCTTCTGTCAGCTCGAATTCGAGCTCCCGCGACTCGATGATCACGTAGTCATTGCCCAGCGCTTGCCACTTCTCGAACTTCATGGAGCGCGCAGGCTAGCGGCGATCGCGGCAGCAGCGTCCGCCGGCGACCGCTCGCTGAGATCGATCAGGTGGACGCTCGCCAGCTTCCGCATCCAGGTCAGCTGACGCCGCGCGTACTGCCAGGTGCGCGTCTTCATCTGGGCCACGTCTCCGTCCAGCAGCTCCTGGAAGCCGACCGCCTTACGTGCGCTCGGCCCGGCCCCGGCGGCGGCCCGCACCTCTTCTAATGCCCCCGCCTCCAACATCGCCTCGACACGCCGGTCGATCTGCTGACGCAGCAGCTCCCGCTCCAGAGTCAGCCCGAACAGCCGCGTCGGCACCCGCGTGTGCTCGGTCCACAGCTGATCTCCAACCTGCGGATCCTCGCCGACCGCCACCAGCTCCAGGGCACGGGTGATCCGCTGACTGTCGGTCGGCGCGATCGTGGCAGCGGCCTTTGGGGCCGCTGCCTTCAGTTCACCATGCAGCGCTTCCGGCCCGTGCTGTTGCAACCGCGCCCTTACCTGGGCGCGTACCTCGGGCGGTACCGGCGGCTTCAGCGCCAGCTCCGTCAGGGCCGCGCGCAGGTACAGCCCGGTGCCGCCGACGACTATCGGGCGGCGGCCGGCGGCGCGCAGCCGGTCGATCTCGTCGTGGGCGAGCCGGGCGTAGCGCCCGGCGCTGAAGCTGTCGCTGACCGGCACAAAGGACAGCAGGCGGTGCTCGAGCCGGGACTGCTCCGCCGCGTCGGCGGCGCCGGTCAGTACCTCCAGGCCCCTGTAGATCTGCAGGGCGTCGGCTGACACCGCGACCGGATCCTCGCCCGCTTCGCGCAGCAGCGCGGCCAGCTCTATGGCGACCGCCGTCTTGCCGACGCCGGTCGGGCCGAAGATCGCAACCACATCAAGCATCGGCGCCCAGTATCGTCCGTGCCGGTGACACGCGTTGACGGACAGGTCCTGATCACCGGCGCGACCGGAGGGCTCGGGCACAGCATCGCGCGTGGCTTCGCGGCGGCCGGAGCGCAGCTGACCCTGTCCGGGCGGAGGGTTGAGGTGCTGGAGCCGCTCGCGGCACAGCTGTCGGCACGGACGATCGCCGCCGACCTGTCCTCCCGCGCAGAGGTCGCTGCCCTGGCCGAGCGGGCCGGCGCCGTCGACGTGCTCGTGGCCAATGCGGCGCTGCCCGCGACGGGCCGGATCTTCAAGCTCGACCAGCGCGAGATCGACACGCTGCTTGAGGTCAACCTGCGCTCCCAGATCGCGCTCGCGCGGGCACTCCTGCCCGGCATGCTTGAGCGCGGCAGCGGCCACCTGGTGTTCGTCTCCTCGCTGGCAGGCAAGGCCGCCTCCCCCGGCGCCTCCCTGTACAACGCCACGAAGTTCGGTCTGCGCGGGTTTGCGCTCGCGATCCGCGAGGACCTCCGCGGCAGCGGGGTCTCCGCCTCGGTGGTGCTGCCCGGTTTCGTCGCTGACGCCGGCATGTTCCATGACTCCGGCGCGAAGCTGCCGCCCGGTGTCGGCCTGGCGAAGCCCGAACAGGTCGCCAACGCCGTGCTGAAGGCCGTGCGCCGTGACCGCGCCGAGCTGGCTGTGGCGCCGCTCGGACTGCGGATCGCGACGGAGATCGGCGCGCTCGCCCCGGGCATCTCGGGGCGCTTCCAGGCGCTCGCCGGCGGTAACGGCCTGGCTGATGCAATGACAGCCGGTCAGGCGGACAAGCGCCCGCTGTGAGCGCCGGGATCCCGCCGTTTGATCCGAGCGCTCCGCGCGGGCCCTTGTACCGGGCCTATGACAGCTTCATACGCTCCAAGGTCGGTCGCGCCATCGCGATCAACGTCGCCACGAAGCTCGACCCGGTGTTGTTGAAGGCCTCCCACGGCCGCTACTCGGCCGGCCTGATGATGCCCAGCGTGCGGCTGACCACAACGGGTGCCAAGTCCGGGGAGCCGCGCGAGGCCGCCGTCCTGTACTTCACTGACGGCGCAGATGTGATCCTGATCGCGTCGAATTTCGGGCGCGAGCGCCATCCGGCCTGGTACCACAACCTGGTGGCCCACCCCGAAGCCCTGCTCGAGCGCGACGGCGTCTCCGCGCGCTACACAGCGACCGAGGTCACCGACCCCGCCGAGCGCGAGCGTCTCTACGGGCTGGCCACCAAGGTCTATGCGGGGTATGCCGACTACAAGGCGATGACGGACGCGATCGGCCGGCGGATTCCGATCATGCGCCTGATGGTCGCCTGACCCGGTCGGTCGTCTGTGCTCCCTCGCGCCGGGCGGCGCGCTCGGACGCGGAGGGGCGCTCACGCCCCCCTCCCACCGGGTGCTCGCCGGTGACGGCTGACAGGGCGGTGATGATCGAGTCGGCCAGGCGCGCGCTGTCAGAGCTGTCCTCTGGCGTGGCCTGCACGCTGATCACCGCGTGGTCACCGTCGAGCTCCTCCAGGAGCACGTCCACAGAGCGGCCGGCCTCCCCCAGCTGGGCTTGGAGCAGCGCTTCCACGTGGCTGGGCCGCACTCCCGCGTTCAGGCGCACCCGCACGTCCAGCGGTGCGGGCTCGCGCAGCGGCATCACGACCGAGTTGATCACCACGTTGTTGGGGATCATGATCTGGTTCTTGCCGCGGGACAGGGTCGTGTAGAGCAGCCCGAGCGAGCTGACCACCCCGTCGAGCTTGCCGCCGGTCGCGCCGGCTTGGAGCCTGATCCGCTCGCCGAGTCGGAACGGTTGAGCGGACAACAGCACCATGCCCGCAAACAGGTTCCCGAGCGTCTGCTGGGCGGCGAGGCCGAGGACGACGGCGGTGAAGCCACCGCCGACGGCCAGCGCGGGCAGCGCCACGTCCGCGACCGCCAGGGCGCCCAACACCGTCGCGGCGACCGCGAGAAAGCGCGTGATGAACTCGACGGTGCCTGCCGTGGCCGGGTCCATGCGCCGGAACAGGCTCGGAACGATCCGCGAGACGTCACGTGAGATCAGCCAGCCGAGCACCAGCACCAGCAGCACCGCGACCACCTGGACCGGGGTCTTGCCGACGATCCAGCCGTGTCCGTAGGGGTGCAGGCGGGTGTGCCGGTGCAGGTGATCGATGTGATCCAGGGCGAGCTGGCGCGCGACGATCGCGGCGATCAGCAGCGGGATGGTCAACAGCAGGCGCCGCCGTGCGGCCGTCACGACCTGCTCGTTCACCTGGACCTGCAGACCCGCCG